>NZ_BAAHAR010000041.1:0-81730 GCF_054777395.1 Nocardiopsis oceani | reverse complement strand
GTGTGCCCGCCCTGGTCGGGCCGATGGACATCACCGGCGCCCTGGTCACGGCCGATGCCACCCATACCTGTGCCGCCACCGCCGACTACCTGGTCCAAGAGAAGAAGGCCGACTACTTGCTCTGCGTCAAGGGCAACCAGTGCGCCACGAGGCGCTCCGACACATCCCCGCCCCAGGCGGGACAGACTCGAAGGGAGGTCTGCTGGGTCTGATGGCTGACCTGGATCCGAAAGGTGAAGGGGACCAGAGCATGCCAGGAAACCGGTGACCGGGCCCAGGTGCCTGGGACTCGGCCAACTTGGTCTCGGCGAGCTCCATCATCGCCGTGTGGCGGCTGTCGCTGGGCGGCAGGTGTTCCCAGTGTGCCTGGGCGGCCCAGCTTTGTTCTGAGTCGACTTGTTGAGTCAACAACTGTGGAAGGTCCTGAGCGAGCTGTTCCCCGATCAGAACTGGCATGGCGACAGGATCAGCGAGCACACCGACCGTGAGGCGGCTCTCGTTCTGGCCCTTCTGGCGTTCTGCGTCGGCCAAGACTCTGCCTCTCTTATTGAATAAGAATAATCCGGGAAAGCTGATTCACAAGCCTTGAAAGCAAACACCAGACCATGAATTTCGCCAACACAGGCCTCATTGCCTCAGAAACGGTATCTGATCCCCTACTGGAATCTGATATGGGAAGAGTGAAAAGTGTAGTCGGCCGCTCAACGGGATACACTTCGGTCCTACTGATCTTTGATTAGGCGCTTGACGGGATAGGGAACGGATCCAACCGGACCGATCGGACGAAACCGTGCAGCAACCCGGCTGTCGCTGGACCGAGCGCAGATGGGACCGCAGCACCCACCCCAACTCCTCCAAGCCCCGGAACGCCCGGTTCACCAGATGGTCCTTCAGGTGTGCCCACAGCGTCACGACCGGCACTCCAGTTGGCCTTCCGGTTTGTCATGATTTCTGAACTGCTTGACTGCGGTCGTGACAGCGCCGAGCGTGTGCTTGATGGTCGAGGCAGGGGCCCCAGTTGGCGGCCGATCGCTGGCAGGCTCTGGCCTTGGCGGTGCAGATCCGCGCTCCGGCCCCGATCGGTCAGAGTCAGAAAACGCGGGTACACCTGCGCTTCGAGCGCGGCTAGCGTCGGCGGAGAGCGGGCCAGGGACTTGATGGTCGTCTACCCGGTGAGGGAGTCCACGCGGCACCCGTCGGTGTAGAGCCGACCGTTACCGGACTTGCGTGCCCTGTGGTCCCAGTCCCTTGCGGTGCGCTCGTTCACCCCGACTTCTCACGCGGTCTGTCGCGGGGCACTTGTACACAGGCGTTCGTACTCCTGGCGCGCTGGGTGCGGCCGTTTCCTGCGGCGTGAGCGCGGTCCGGCCTGACGAGCCCACCCGAAAGCGGTATACCGGTTGATCTCGATCAGTCGGCCTACCTCGGTGACGATGCCGATCTGTCCATCGAACCGAAGCAACATCACCGCTCTTCCCGCGACAACGACACGGTCGTCGCCATTTCCTGGAAGTTAAGGTGTTGCCACCACCATGAGAACCTAAGCTCCTCCGTGCCCCCGTGGTGTCGGCTGCGTGGCCGACGGGCCAACCAGCGGCCCCGCTCACGCCAGCGCGGGCTTGAGCACCACCTTGGTCCAGCCGTCCTCTCGGTTGTCGAAGTGCTCGTAGGCCTCCGGCGCCCTCTGCAGCGGCAGGTCGTGGGACACGATAAAGGACGGCTTCGCCCGGCCCCGGTGGATCATGTCCCGCAACTGCCGGTTGTAGGCCTTCACCGGCGCCTGGCCAGTACCGATCCTCTGCCCCTGGAACCAGAACGTCCCCATCTCGAAGGTGAGCCGACCGTTGCGGGCCATCTCGTCCGCCGCTCCGGGATCGGAGGGCAGGAAGAGGCCCACGACCCCGATGCCGCCGGTAAACTTCACCGACTTCACCAGGTTGTTCATGGTCATCTCGGGGTGCTCGACACCGAGATGGTCATGAGCCTGATAACCCACGCACTCACATCCGCAGTCCGCACGGCGGCCGTCGGTGAGGTTGAGGATCTGCTCGACCGGGTCGCCCTTGGAGTCGTCGACAGGGATCGCCCCCATCCTCTCCACGAGGCGCAGCCGGTCGGGGTGGCGATCGACCACCATCACCTGGGACGCCCCTTGGAGCAGCGCGGAGTAGGCCGCCATCAGTCCGACAGGACCCGCGCCGTAGACGACGCAGGACTCCCCCGGCTTGAGGCCCGCCAGGCGGGTGGCGTGCCAGCCGGTGGGGAAGATGTCGGCGACCATGACGTAGTCGTCCTCCTTCTCCTGCGCGTCCTCGGGCAGCCTCAGGCAGTTGAAGTCCCCGAACGGCACGCGCAGGTACTCGGCCTGCCCGCCGGAGTAGGGGCCCATCCCGGCGAAGCCGTAGGCGGCCCCGGCCATGTCGGAGTCAGGGTTCGCGGTCAGGCAGTAGGAGGGCATGCCGGTTTCGCAGTTGCGACAGAACCCGCAGCCGATGTTGAAGGGCAGGCAGACGTGGTCGCCGACCTTGACGCGCTCCACGCCGTCACCGACCTCGGCGACCACGCCGAGGTTCTCGTGCCCGAGCACCTTGCCGGGCTCCAGGTCGGTGCGCCCTTCGTACATGTGCAGGTCGGAACCGCAGATGTTGGTGGCGGTGATGCGCACGAGCACGTCGGTCGGACGCTCGACCCGGGCATCCGGGACCTCCTCGACGGAGACATCGCGGGATCCGTTGTACACAAGGGCCTTCATGATCTTCTCCAAGCGTGGGTGCGGGGCGGACTCGGACTGGTGGGGAACCTGCCCTTGATCTGTCCCCTGCTCTCCCAGCACCGGGACGAAACAGCCTCACGCCCATGATTCGGACAAGACACGTCAAGGTTCCGTGACTGACCGCCAGGAGAGCCGGGACGCCGGGTCCCCAATCCCCGCCGCTGGTAGGCCGTGGTTGGCGGCCGCTCTCGCCCGTTTAGGCGGAACCTTCCGGGGACAGGGCTTCGGGGTCGCGACAGCTGAGCAAGCGCCGCGCAAGGACGAAGTGCTACTGGACGCCAACGACATCCAGCTCGGCCACCAGCCCGAACTGCGCTGGAACAGCGAGGCTTATGCAAAAAGTAGCTTGAAGAAGTGGAGTGCTCAGACGGCGCGAAAGGCAGTGGCATAGGTGCGAAGTGGCCTTCTATAGACTGTGAACATACACCGCCATGTCTTGAAGTTCGTGATCGACCGTTCGATCACATAGCGAATCTTATTGATCTTCGTGTTGAATTATTTTTGCCCGCCCAATAGCTCGCCTCCTCGTGGCTTCCGGAACGGTGTTATCAAGCCAACGCCGATGTATCCCTTTTCGCCGATGGAGTTTACGGAGTGCAGAAGCACCTGGCCGACTTCGCCTACGAGACCGGGCTGGAGGGCCGGGCACCTCGAAATGGAACAAGATTGAGCACCGGCTGTTCCCCGCAATTAGTACCAACTGACGCGGCAGGCCGTTGACCAGCCACGCGGTCGTGGTCAACACCATCGGCGCGACCACCACCCGTACCGGGATCAGGGTGCACGCCGAACTCGACCCGGGCAGCTACCCCACCGGCTTCACTGTGCCGGATGAGGTCATGGACGCCCTTCCTTTGACCGGGCACGACTGGCACGGCGCATGGAACTACACGCTGCGGCCCCAGGAGCTCGCGCCGACACCGGTTCCGAGGCAGGAGGACCGTACCCAACCCGAGGACTGGGCGCCCGCCTGGCTGCACCACGTCATGCTCACCGGGCTCAAGGCACACGAGTTCGCGGCGCTGCTGGCCGACGCCGAGCGGTACATCCTCGACCATCCGCCGATCAGCCTGCACCACAAGCGGGTCCGTCACCGAGCACTGCGACGAGGACCGCTCTCGCTGTCGGACCGGCTGCAGGTCACCTTCATCCACTTCCGGTGGAGGACGCGCAAGGGCGAGCTGACGCGGTTGCTCAGCGCGCCCGCCGCAGCGGTCGGAGACGCGGTGCTGGAGATCGTCCCTGTGCTCGATGGTCTGCGGCATACGGTCGCAGCGGCCCCGATCACCGCGCTCACAGCCAGGGACCTGGAAGCCTTGGTCGGTAGGAGCCATGACCAAGACTGTGCCTTATTTTCCGGCAACCCCCTGGAGAATTATGCACATAGATTATCGCCGACCGATATCGACTTTCACTTCAGCGATCTCGGCCGAAGTCGGCCTACATTTTTACGCGACCCGCTGAATAACCCTCGAAGGACAGCGCCGAAGAAAAAGAGGCTCTTACGGGGCGACTTTGCGGCCACGATGCCCGCGTGCGTCCTGTTGGAACCGTCGGCGGCACGCATCGAGGACTTCACCGGCCGGGGTGCACACGCTTGTAAGCCGGGTTGTGATGGTGGAGCATGGGGTTGGGCCGTCCGATCGCGATTGCTCACTGGACAGAACCTCGGGAGGTCTTGGAGGGAGCGCCACGCCATGTGGTCGCTGCCCGCGATCAGCTCGCCCGCGACTCTGTCGGGACCGAGCCGGTACGGCGCCCATACCTGACCTGGCTACAGTTCGCATAAGGCGATCATCATGAAGGCACTTGTCTGCAACGGACCCCACGACGTGAGGATCGCTGACGTTCCGGACGCGCGTATCGAGCAACCCTTTGACGTCCTGGTCAAGATCACAGCGACCCACATCTGCGGGTCGGACCTGCACATGGACGAGGGCCGCACTGACTTCGAGGAGGGCCGCATCCTCGGCCACGAGAACGTCGGCGAGGTCATCGCGGTCGGCGCCGGGATCGCCAAGACCGCGGTCGCGGACATGGTCTCGGTGCCGTTCAACGTCTCCTGCGGACACTGCCAGAATTGTGAGCACGGGCTGATTAGCTACTGCCTGGCCGCTAACGTGGAGGGCATGGTCGGCGGCGCCTACGGGTTCGCCGACATGGGCGGCTGGATCGGCGGCCAGGCCGAGTACCTGCGTGTCCCGTGGGGCGACTTCCAGTGCTTGCGCCTGCCCGAGGACGCCCGCGATAAGAGATCGATTACGTGATGCTCTCCGACATCTTCCCGACAGGCTGGCACGCCGTGGAGATGTCGGGCCTGAAGGCGGGCGAAACCATCGTCATCTACGGCGGCGGCCCGGTCGGGCTGATGGCCGCCCTCTCCGCGAGCGTCAAGGGGGTGCTGAAGGTGATGGTCGTTGACCGCCATCCCGACCGGCTGCGCCTGGCCGAGCGGGTCGGGGCGATCGCGATCGATGATTCCAAGGGTGACCCGGTCGAGCAGGTCATGGAGCACACCAAGGGGGTCGGTGTCGGCCGTGGTGCCGAGTGTGTCCGTCACCGGGCCCAGGCCCCCCAGGGCAACCAGGACAACGCGGCGACCCTGAATAAGCTGGTGTCCTCGGTGCGGTTCACTGGCGGGATCGGCACCGTCGGGGTGTTCATTTCCCAGGACCCAGGCGGCCCGTATGGGCTGTCCCGGCAGGGCAAGGTCCGCTTCGATTTCGGAGACTTCTGGTTCAAGGGCCAGCAGATGGCCTGCGGGCAGGCCCCAGTCAAGCGCTACAACCGCCACCTGGGCGACCTGATCGCCGCCGACAAGGTCGCCTACTCCCGGATCCTGTCCCACAACCTGGCCCTGGCGGAAGCGCCGGAGGCCTACAAGCACTTCGACGCCCGCGAAGACGGCTGGACCAAGGTCGTGCTCAACCCCGCCTGACCCACGGGCTGAGAATCTGAAGCCGCTAGAGGCGGAGAGGAAAGGTGTGCCGATGACTCATCTCCCTGAGGTTCTGCCCGGCAGGCGGGTGGACGCACACCACCACCTGTGGAGCGCTGCGCGAGTCGAGCGCGGCGACTACCACTGGATGCCCACGGACGGGCCGCTGCGCGGGGATCACTTGCCCGAGCACCTCGCCCCCGCCCTCGAGGCCACCGGGGTCGGCGGGACGATCGTGGTGCAGGCCGCACAGTCGGTGGAGGAGACCCGGTTCCTGCTCGAGACCGCCCACGCCACCGACTTCGTACTCGGTGTAACCGGGTGGGTGGCCCTCGACCGGCCCGAGGACGCCGAGCTGCTGGCCGGGCTCGCCGCCGATGAGTATCTGCGGGCGGTGCGACCCATGATCCACGACCTGCCCGACCCGAACTGGGTCACACGCCCGCAGGTGCACGCCAACCTTGAGCGGCTCAACGAGCTGGGGCTGCGGTTCGAGGCCCTCACCCGTACCGAGCACCTGCCCGCCCTTGAAGCCGCGCTGGAGGCAGTCCCGGAGCTGCCGGCAGTGATCAACCACCTGTCCAAGCCCTCCTACCGGCCGGACGCCGACGACCAGTGGCGGCAGTGGATGCTGCGGTTGGCTGAGCGGCCTAATACCTGGTGCAAGCTCTCCGGGATGCTCACTGAGGTCGGCCCCGGCTGGTCGCCGGCGCAGTTCCAGCCTTACGCGGACTTTCTATTCGAGACCTTCGGCGCCGACCGCGTCATGTTCGGCAGCGACTGGCCGGTCTCCAGCCAGCTCCTCGCCTACACCGAGGTGGTCGCACTTACCGACCGCCTCGTCACCGAATTGAGTCCCGCCGAGGCCGAGGCATTCTGGTCCCACACCGCCGAGCGCTTCTACGGCGTGCAATCGCCCGCCGCCGCGACGCCGGCTCGCTCGGATCAACCGCTATCGTCGTGACAGGCTCCCTCCCACCGCGTCTTTCGAAGAACGCCGATCATGGTTGGACCAGCGAGGCGCCGCCACCCCCTACAACCTCATCTCTGAAGAGCCGAAAAGAACAATCCCCTCGACCCGGCAGGGTCGAGGGGTCCACCGCCGCGACCCGAAGGCTCCGTGTCCTTGGGTGTCCCACTTGAGCCTGACGGAGGGGGTCGGCCAGGACATCGGTGGCTTCGTCGATGTAGCGGTAGCCGGTGGATCGGCCGATGCCGTGGTCGCGGGCCAGGGTGGCGGGGTCGGTCCCCTCGCGGAAGTGGCGCAGAGCCATGACTGCCTGGTGGAAGCAGGTCAGGGCACGGGTTCCCTTGCGGGTGCCGCGCAGCTTGCGTTCGGCGGCCAGGAGGCGGGAGAGGAAGAGAACAACTTCCCTGGGGACGTCCAGGGTGGCAACATAGGTGACCACGTGGAGCCTTTCACGGTAGCCCGGCAAGATTCGACACCTCGCCTTCTACCTGGGGCTCCACGTCTATGTCTGCCGAACGGACATTCCTCCCTTTGTGTTCGTTTTGCCGCTTTCACCCCGCTCCAAAATCGCTGGGATCACCTCACTGCCCACCGAACCAAGGTGAGGCCATCTGTGCACCTCAGAGATCAAGGATCCCCTGAGGGACCCGTCGGGAAATCCTGGTTCTCGATCTCTTCGCTGATCGTCTTCCAAAAGCGCAGGGCCGCGTACTCCAGTTCCAGCCCCAGGCGCAGCGTGATCATCCGAGAGGCGATATCGGTGCGCTCCCCGAAGCGCACCTTCATTTCTTCGTAGTCCTCGATCCGCTTCTGATGCTGGCGTTGCTGGTCGGCAGCCAGGCGAGCGATGTCCCCGGGCTCACTGAACTCGTTGAAGAAGAGCTTGATCTCGGCGACGTCGCGCAGCTCGAAGTGCTGCTCGGTCGGCTCCCGTAGCCAGTCCCGCAGGGCATCCATCCCTGCTTGCGTGACCGAGTAGGTGCGGCGCCGCCGCCCGGAAACCTCTTCTTCGGACTCCAGCAGCCCGAGCTTCTCCAGCCGTTTGGGTTCGGAGTACAGCTGCGCGTGCGGGAAGTTCCAGAAGTACCCGACGGAGTGGCCGATGGCGCGTTTGAGGTCGTAGGAGGTCGAGGGACCGCGCATGGCGACCATTCCGATGATCACGTACGAGGTGGTGGAGAGACGGGCTGTTGACACTCCCCGGACTATACCGTACGTTTCCAACCGTACTTAACAGACCGTATGTTTCATACTGTCATGGTGAAACCCCCGCAGAGGAGTGCTCATGGACCTGGGAACGGTGCAGAGCTGGACTGCCGAGAGGTACCCGCATCGTCGTGCGGTGGGCGGCGCCCGGCCGATGACGTATCGGGAGTGGGATTCCCGAACCAACCAGCTGGCAAGAGTTCTCTTGGATCGGGGAGTAAGAAGGGGCGACCGAGTCGCACTACTCTTGGCCGGTGGGGAGCCATTGGCGAGCCTGCACCTGGCGGCACAGAAGGTCGGCGCGATCTCCGTCCCCTTGTCGTTCCGGCTCGGCACGGATGAACTCACCTACTGCCTTAAGGACGCCGCCCCCGTCCTGCTGATCACCGATTCCCGTATGGCCGGCTCAGCCGACCCGGCCATACGGGAATCGGGGGTACCACACGTCTACTCCAGCACGAACGGGGCGATCCCGGAGAGCGGCACGGTAGAACACCTTGCCCAGAGACAGGGCGACAGCCGTATTGATGTCGCCTTGCAAGACTCCGACGTGAGCGTCATGCTCTACACCTCTGGTACGACGGGACGCCCCAAGGGGGTGCCCCGCACCCACTACGCCGAGCACCAGGCGGCTGTGGCGCACCTGGTGCAAACCGGTCTGGGATGCTTTAGCCGCACGCTCGGCGTGATGCCGATGTTCCACACGATGGGTCTGCGGACACTACTGGCTAGCGTCGTCAGCGCGGGCACCTGGGTCCCGCAGGTGCGTTTCAACAGCGATGAGTGCCTGGAACTGATCCACGACGAGCGAATCAACTCCCTCTACCTGGTGCCCACTCTCTATTGGGACCTGCTACGCACCGGCAAGCTCGACCAGGCCAAGTCGCTGCGCAACCTGGCCTACGCAGGGGCGGCCATGACACCGGCGCTGGCCGCGGGCGTGGCCGAGGCGGTCAATCCCGAGTCGTTCGTCAACCACTACGGCAGCACCGAGCTCTACACCTTTACCATCGGCCCGGACGTGGTCGCCAAGCCCGGGTCCGCGGGCCGAGCCGGGGTTTTCGGCCACGTGCGGCTCGTCTCACCCGAACCGGGCGCCACCGCCGACGAGCTGGTCGAACCCGGCCAGACCGGTCAGATCGCGGCCAGCATGGACAGCCCCGAGGCGTTCACGGGCTACTGGCTGCGTCCCGACGCGGACGCCAAGAGCATCCGGGACGGCTGGTACTTCCCCGGTGACCTGGCCGTGGCCGATGAGGACGGCGACCTGTGGGTAAGCGGGCGGGTCGACGACATGATCAACTCCGGTGGCGAGAACCTCTACCCGGACGAGATCGAGGACGCCTTGGTGCGCTGCGCCGCTGTCTCCGAGGTCACGGTCGTGGGCCTGCCAGACGACCGCTGGGGCCAGGCGGCCACCGCCTTTATCGTCCCCCGCTCCGGAATGGCACCCCAGGACGCCGTCGAGGCGCTCACCGTCTACCTGCGCGAGGAGTGCCCGCTGCCCTCCTTCAAGCGGCCCAAGCGCCTGGTGGCCGTACCGGAGATCCCCAAGTCGGCCGTCGGGAAGATCCTGCGCCGCAAACTCACCGCGGGCGATTACTCGCCCCTTGCCGAGGCCCGTACCGGGAGGGAGAGGTAAAGCATGGCCACCAGCCCGAAAGCGAACACCGATCCCGTGACCGCCAGGATCGAAGATCCGCCCCTGCTATGCGGCCAGGGCCGCTTCCTGGACGATATCGACCCGTTGCCCGGAACACTCACCGCCGCCATCGTGCGCAGTCCGCACCCACACGCGCGCATTCGAGGCGTGGACACGAGCCGGGCACTAGCCCGGCCGGGAGTGGCGGCTGTGGTCGGCCCCACCGAGGTCCTGGAGGCGCTGCGCCCTTTCCCGCTCTCGGTGACGACACCGATGTCCTACTACCCCACCGGCACGGACAAGGTCCGGTTCGTGGGCGAACCGGTCGCGATCGTGGTGGCCGCGGACCGCTATGCTGCCGAGGACGCCGCCGAGCTGGTTCACGTCGACTACGATCCGCTGCCCGCCGTGGTGGACACCCATAGTGCGCTCGAGCCCGAGGCTCCCCTGCTACACGACGAGGCGAACAGCAACGTCGCGACCGACCGCACGTTCACCTTCGGCCCGATCGAGGAGGAGTTCGCCGACGCGGAACGCACGGTGCGGGGCAGCTACGAGTTCCCCCGGTACTCCTCGACCCCCATGGAGTGCTACTCCGTGATCGCCGAGTGGCGAGACGAAGCGGATGGCCCCGCCGTCACCGCTTGGGCCAACTTCCACGGCCCGTTCTCCATGGTCCCCGTGCTTTCGGGGGCGTTGGGAGTCCCGGCCTCCAGCGTGCGCCTCATCGTCCCGCCGGACAACGGGGGCAGCTTCGGGATCAAGGCCGGCATCTACCCCTACGTCGCGCTGCTGGCCCTGGCCAGCAGGCACGCGGGCCACCCCGTCCGGTGGACCGAGGACCGTATCGAGCACCTGACCGCCAGCTCCGCCGGGTCCGACCGGTCGATGTCCTTCGAGGCGGCACTCGGCGCCGACGCCCGGATCAGGGCACTGCGAGTGGACTTGGTGGACAACGTGGGCGCCTACTTGCGCCCGCCGGAACCGAGCACGCTCTACCGCTGCTTCGGCAACATCACCGGGGCCTACGGCATCGAGGCCGTGGAGCTGCGTTCGCGCGCGGTGGTCAGCAACAAGACCCCGACCGGGCTGAACCGGGGGTTCGGTGGCCAGCAGCTGTACTTCGGGTTGGAGCGGCTCATCGACGAGATCGCCGTGAAGTTCGACCTGGACCCGGCCGAGGTCCGTCGGCGCAACTTCGTTCCGACCGAGGCCATGCCGTATGCCACACCCACCGGAGGTGTCTACGACTCGGGTGACTACCCGGGGGCCTTCGAACTCCTCCTGAAGAACGCCGGCTACAAGGCTCTGCGTGAACAGCAGCGGGAGGCGCGCGCCAACGGGGAGTACCTGGGGATCGGGATGGCCGCGATCGTCGACCCCTCCGCGACCAACATCGGCTATGTGGGCCTGGCCACCCCCGCCGAGACGAGGGCGAAGGGGCGCGGCAAGTCCGGTTCGACCGAGCACGTGCGCGTCAGTGCGGACGTCAACGGGGTCGTCTCCGTACTGCTCGGCACCGTTCCCCAGGGGCAGGGGCACGCGACCGTCGCACGCAAGATCGTCGCCGAACAGCTCGGGCTGCCACTGCGGCAGGTGCGGCCGGTGGTGGAGATGGACACCGCCACGACGCCGTGGACGGTCAGCTCGGGTAGCTACTCCTCCCGGTTCGCGCCGCTGCTGACCAGTGCGCTGGTGGAGGCCTCCGAACGGCTCGCCGCCACGGTTCGGGTGGCGGGAGCGGTCCTGTTGGAGGCCGGCCCCGAGGACGTCGAACTCTCGGGGGGACGGGTCCGGCTGTGCTCGGATCCCGATCGGAGCGTCGAGTTCCGGCACGCGGCAGGGCTTGTGCACTGGGATCCAGGTGCCCTGCCGGACGGGACGTCGGCACGCCTGTACGAGGAGGCCGCGTTCACTCCACCCGAATCCAAGTCCGCGAGCCGGGACGACCGGATTAACTCCAGCCTCTGCTACGGATTCGTTGCCGAACTCGCTGTCGTGCGCATCGACCCCGCAACCTTGGAGATCGAGCTCTCCGACGTCTACACCGTGCACGACGCCGGAACGATCCTCGACAAGACCCTCCTCGAGGGTCAGGTACACGGCGCGCTCGCGCACGGGCTGGGCGGGGCTCTGTACGAGCACATGCCTTACTCCGACGCGGGCCAGCCGATGGCGTCCACGTTCATGGACTACCTCTGCCCGACCAGCGCGGAGGCCGACTACACGCTGCACAGCGACCACATGGAGACGGCGTCACCGCTAACCAGGCTCGGCGCGAAGGGGTGCGGGGAGGGCAGCAGCATGAGCCTTCCCGTAGCCGTCGCCAACGCGGTGTCGGACGCGCTGTCGCCGCAAGGCGTGCGCATCGACTCCCTTCCACTCCACGGCGACGTGCTGCACAGGCTGCTCAACAAGGCGGCACAGGGCACGTCCCCCCGGAACACCCCGGACCCCGACACCATCACCGCCAACTAAGGGACACACTGACATGCCACTCACCGGAGGCGAAATCCGGCTGCACCACGGGCACGACAACCGCGTGGCCTACCTGACGCTGGACCACGGCCCCTACAACATCATCACCTGGGAGACACGTCAGGTGATGGCCGAGCGCTTCACTGAGATCGAAGCCGACGAGCGCGTCCAGGTCATCGTCGTGCAGGCCGAGGGGAAGCACTTCTCCTCGGGCGGGGACATCGCCGGGTTCATGGAGGTCGACCCGGTCGACTTCACCGACCTGGGGCACAACGTGACCGCACCGGCGCGCAGCACAAAGCCGGTCGTGGCCGCGATCGACGGTTACTGCTTCGGCGTCGGGCTGGAACTGGCCCTGTCCTGCGACATCCGGTTGGCCACCGAACGCAGTGAGTTCGCGCTGCCCGAGATGCGGCTGGGGATGATCCCCGGCTCCGGCGGCACCCAGCGGCTTGCCCGGCTCATCGGGCTGTCCCGGGCGAAGTACCACGTCCTGACCGCCGAGCGCATCAAGGCACCGCAAGCAGGTGACTGGGGGCTGGTCGCGCAGGTGCACCCGGACGCCGGGGCACTCTACAACGCCACGGAGGCACTCGTGGACAAGCTGCTGGGCTTCTCACCGCTCGCTGCGCGCACGGCCAAGGAAGTCCTGGACAAAGGTGTGGACGGCCCGCTCTACACCGGCATCGAACTGGAGCGCAAGGCCTACTCGATGCTGCGCTCCAGCCAGGACTTCGCAGAGGGTGTGGCGGCGTTCACCGAGAAGCGCTCGCCCCGGTTCCAGGGGCGGTGACGGGACGTGAAGGCGGCTCCGTTCGACTACGTACGGCCCGCGAGCGTCGAGGACGCAGTAGCCGAACTTCTCGCGGCCGATGGCGGAGGCAAGATCATCGCCGGAGGACAGTCCCTGGTACCGGTTCTCGCCATGCGTCTGGCACGCCCCGACACGCTCGTTGATGTGAACGCGATAGCCGAGCTCTCCACGCTAGTCGATGAGGACGGCTGGTTGCGGATAGACGCGACCGTCCGCCAGCGCAGGATGGAGCGTGATCCGCTCGGCACCACCGTGCCCCTGTTGCGTATGGCCCTACCCTGGATCGGCCACCGAGAGCTCCGGAGCCGGGGAACGGTGTGCGGCAGCCTGGCGCATGCCGACCCGGCGGCTGAGCTCCCCGCCGTGGCGTGCTGCCTGGACGCTGTCCTCACACTCGCCGGCCCGAACGGGGAAAGGGACGTCACTGCCCGCGGCTTCTTCACCGGGGCGATGACCACCGCTCTGGGACCAAACGAGCTGCTGCGCTCTGTGCGGTTCCCCCGGGCCGGCGACCGCGACGGGTTCGGCTTCGCCGAGATCGCCCGCCGCCACGGAGACTTCGCCCTCGCCGGGGTGGCCGTACGCGTCACCCGAACCGATGACGGGCAGACGGACGCAGTACTCACCGGCTTCGGCGTCTCCGACCGCCCGGTGACGCGTGGCGCCAGTGCGGTGCTTGCCGAGGCCGACCCGTCCTCCGGGACCGAGGCTGAGGCTATCGGTCGGCTCGTTCCGTCCGTGCTTGACCTGGCCGACGACGTCGTGGACACCGAGGGGGACGCGCACGGCTCCCAGGGTTACCGGAAACGACTTTTCAGCACCCTGGCCGCTCGTGAGCTGGTCAGGGCCTACCGCCGCGCGGGACGCGGTTCCAAGGGGTGAGCACATGAGTACCACCGAGCCGGGTCCGACATCCCAAGGGTCCGCCGGGCGGGGACCACGGCCCGTCCGCGCCGAGGCGGGGCAGGAGGTCGGGGTACAGCTCACCGTGAACGGGACCCCAGTGGAACTGCACGTACCGGCCCGCATGACCTTGTCCGACGCGCTCCGCGAGAATCTCGGGCTCACCGGTACCCACGTGGGGTGCGAGCACGGGGTCTGCGGGATGTGCACGGTACTGGTCGACGGTGACGCGGCCCGCGCGTGCCTGCTGTTCGCCTGCCAGCTCGACGGAGCGGAGGTCGTCACCGTCGAGGGCCTGGGACGCCCCGACGACCTGCACCCGCTCCAGGAGGCGTTCGGTCGCAACCACGCCCTCCAGTGCGGTTTCTGCACACCCGGGTTCCTTATGAGCTCCTACGACCTCCTCTCCCACGAGCCCGACGTCGAGGAGGAGGACCTTCCGAAGCAACTCTCCGGAGTCATCTGCCGCTGCACCGGTTACCGCAACATCGTCAGCTCGGTCGCCGAGGCGGCACGGCTCCCTGATGGAATACCCGGACCGGGCAACTGTGCCCGGCGAACCCTGCTCGGACGGGGCGCGGCCGGCGGAGGCCTCCCCTCGGGTACAGGAGAGGACTCGGAGGCGGCGGGGGATGCCGCGCTCAGTGACATCCGCATCGAGCTCCCGGACTCCGACCCCACGGTCTCGGTGGACATCACCAACGACCTCGCCGTGAGCGAGGAACAGCTCTGGCGCGTGCTGGACGATATCCGCACGCTCGCCAGCTGCCTGCCGGGAGCCGAGCTCACCGACGAACTGGGCAACGACCGCTACAGCGGACGCGCCCGGGTCGCCGTCGGCCCCGTCAAGCTCTCCTTCCGAGGGGTGGCGCACATACTTGCGCACGACCGCGCGGACGGGCAGCTGCGAGCCTTGGCCCAGGGAGAGGACGCCGGAGGGGCACGAACCCAGGGGGACATCACCCTGACCACTGCGCGCACCGAGACCGGGATGCGGCTGCGCGCACGGGCCGACGTGTACCTCACCGGTCGCATCGCCCAGTTCGGACGGGCACTGGCCGGAGACATCAGCCGAAGGATGTTCGAACAGTTCACAGAGGCGCTCGAAGAGGTGGCGGCCACGGGTAACGCGCCGGCCCGGAACGTGTCGGCGCCCAGTGCGCTGAGCCTCATGGCGCAGTCGTTCCGAGCCAAGGCCCGTTCCCTGTTCCACCGAGGAGAAAGGCGCGGAAAGTGAGTGCAGAAACCAAACACTCCGACCAGCAACCTCCCCCAGAAGGGCGTCGGCGGCTCATCGAACGCGGACCGGGGTTCGTGGGAGGCGTACGTGAGCTGCCGAGGCGCACGTCCTTCGCCTCGGCGGGAAGCGCCGTGGTCTCCGCGGTCTTCGGCTGTACGGGACCGGCGCTGATCGTCATCAACGGCGCCGAGGCCAACGGCCTGAGCCCGGTGGAGACGTCTTCCTGGATTTTCGCGATCTACGTCTTCGGCGGACTCGTCAGCCTGATCATGGCCACGTACTACCGCCAACCGATCGTGGGTTCGTTCAGCATCCCCGGAGCGGTCCTGGTCGTGAGTGTGCTGGGTTCCTACACGATGGGGGAAATGGTCGGCGCCTACATCGTCGCCAGCCTCCTGGTCTTCCTCCTGGGCGTGAGTGGTGCGGTACGGCGGGTCATGTCGTGGCTGCCGCTGCCCATCATCATGGCGATGATCGCCGGTGCGCTGATGAGTTTCGCCATCGACGTCATCGACGCCGCGTTCGAAGCGCCCTGGATCGTGATCGCCGCCCTAGCGGGCTTCCTGGTGTCGACGCGGTTCCTACCCCGTGTCCCCGGCGTGCTCGCCGGGTTGGTGTGCGGCGCGATCGTGGCGGCCACCACAGGGTCCATCGGCGGCGGCGAGTCCGCCGTGGAGTTGACTGCCCCGGCGCTGATCACGCCGAGTTTCGACATCGGGGTGATCGTCGCGGTGGCCATTCCCCTCGCCGTCCTGGCGATGGGCGCCGAGAACGCCCAGGCCATCGGTGTCCTGTTCACAGAGCGGTACCGCCCGCCGATGAACGCCATGACTATCATCTGCGGAGTCGGCGGGCTGCTGGCCGCGCCGTTCGGCGGGCACAACACGAACATGGCCGGGCCGATGACGGCCATCTGCGCCTCCCCCGAGAGTGGTCCTCACGAGAGCAGATACACCGGGGCCGTGCTCAACGGCGTGCTCTTCGGGTCGTTCGGTGCCCTCGCCGGGCTGGCCGTAGGTGTGATCACAGCGCTGCCGGGTGAGCTCGTCGCGGCCGTCGCGGGACTGGCGATGATCACCGTGCTGGTCACGTCTTTGCAGGGCGCATTCAAGGGCACCCGATTCCAGATTGGCGCCTTCTTCGCACTGGTCATCGCGTTGAGCGACGTGACGGCGTTCGGGATCTCGGCGCCATTCTGGGCGTTGTTGGGCGGTGTACTCGCCTCCCTGGTACTGGAGAGCAGCCACTTCCGTGATCGTGAGACGCGGCAACCCACGAAGTGAAGCCGAGAGGCCGAACTTCCATGGCGATGGAGGCGTTCCACCATCGCTTTTGGAAGCGGTGACCGCAATTGCACCGGAGCGGAACTGATGACATCGGACGCCCCTCAACACCTCTTTCCATCGGACCTTTGGTCCGATGGTCAACCCAGCCCGGCCACGAGGAAACCCCAGGCCAGGACCGGTGAACCCGTATCCCCACCTGGGGCCGGAGGCCCTCATGGGGCTCCTGGTGTGCTCAGCGGTACCGGCTACCGCACCGGAACCAGAGTGCCCGCCCCGGCAGGAGCCGCTGTGCCTCGCAGCAGCGCGGCGGTGGCCTCGGCCGCGGACTTCGCGACCTCGGGGAAGACCGTCTGATAGGTGTCCTGGGTGAAGTGCGTGGTCGAGTGGCCCAGCTCGGCCGAGACCACCTTCACGTCCGTGCCCGCCGCCAGCGCCATCGACGCCGCCCCGTGCCGCAGCTCGTGCAGCGTGATCGGTGGGAGTCCGGCCGCCCGGGTGATGCGGGCGAACCAGTCGCTCACATGCGAGGGATGCCAGCCCGTCCCGTCCTGGCGGGTGAACACCAACCCCGAATCCGACCAGTCCTGCCCCGCCTTCAGGCGGGCCTGGTTCTGGAACTTCTTCCAGGTGCGCAGCACCCGCACGGTGTCGGCGTCCAGGGTGATGGTGCGCTGGCCCGCCTCGCTTTTCGGGGTGGAGGTGAACGTGGTCCAGGACAGCTGCACCACCTGGGTGCGGATATCGGCCTCGGCATCGGTGAGGCGGGTGTTGGACCAGGGCAGGCCGACCGCCTCGCCCCGGCGCAGGCCCTTGACTGCGATCAGGTGGAACAAGGGGTGCAACCACGCGTACTTCCTCGCATGTTCCAAGAAGGTGCGGGTCTGCTGCGGTGTCCAGACCATCACTTCCCCCGGCACGGTGCCGTCCTTCTGCCACTGGTCCACCCGGCCGGGGGTCCACACCAGAGGTTTCTTCCTTGCGCACGAGGGCAACCTGGCGTGCGAGGCGGCGTTGACCATCACCGGCTCCTCCGGGCTGCGCACCGCATCCGAGAGCGCGCTGCGCAGGGTGGCGCGGATGCGGTGTTTGGTCGACAGACTCACCACCCGCTGCCCCCGCACCGACTTTCGTACCCGGGGATACTCGGAGTCCTTGCATTCCAGCACACGCACGTTGTCCGCTTCGATGGAGTCGAACATCGCCTCGACCTGGGTCGACTTCAACCGGTCCAGGCGGACCTGACCCAGGTGCGGCACCAGGTACTTGCGGATGTGCCCCTCATAGGAGGCCCGGGTGCCCTGGGCCAGGTCGGGTTTGGATGCCACCCACCCGGTGAGGAACTCCCCCACGGTGGGGGCTTCCTTGAGCACATCGGCACCCGTTCCCAGACGCTTGCGCACCTCGGCCACGCTAGGCAGCGTTTGCCGTTTCTTCAGCGCAGCCTGGATCAGGTCAGCGACCTGAACCTTCAGGTCCGCCTCGTCCTCGGCCAGTTTCAACAACTCCTTGACCTGCCCCAGCTCCCGCAAGGCTTCGTCCTGGGAAGCCAGCCCCATACGGCGGGCCTGACGGCGCTTGCCCCGCCAGGTGCGCGGGAGCTCGTACTGGAAAGCCCAGTGCCCGTGGCCGGGGGCGTACGAGCCGTCCTTGCGTGTGAGCTTGGAACACCTCACCCCCAACATCCGGTTGGTGAGCACGTCCCGGCACGTACACCGCTTATAGGTCGTTCCTTCGTGTGCCGACATCTACCTCGCCTCGTCCCTCGTGGTGACGCGCGCACCACACCACCCACACCCACCCGAGGTGGCGATGGCTTCCAGCCCGAGGTGGGCCAGCACCCCCGCGGTCGGAACCCGCCAGCTGCGACCCACTCGCAGGGCAGGAACCGGGAAGGCCCCCGTGCGTAGGAGCCGGTAGGTCGTGGTGCGCCCGAAGCCGAGCATCCGCCCAGCCGTAACGGGGTCCAACACCACCGGCAACCGTCCAACCTCGTCCAACCGGACCGGAGCAAGCGACCTCACCTAACCCACCTCCCCACCACCTGTGAACTGCACGTTTGCGGTGCGCGGCCCCGCATCGTGCGGGGCACCACGCATCCACGCTCGACCTCGCCGAGAAGTGCAAGCGGATTGACCAACACACCCACCGGATTTTCCCTTCGCCACACAGACCACCACCCGATATCGGGCGGTATGTCGCTTTCACTGTCCGTGGCCACCAGCGCCCCCGTGCGGGGCCCGAACCCCTGGTACGGCTCCCAGGGACCGGCCCCGGGGCGGTGGGGCGGCGTGGGACCACACAGGCCCCACGCCGCCCCGCCCCGCCCCCGGGGTTGGGACCCTGGTCAGGGACGGCACCGCCCGACCACGGGCCGCCGGTCTAGTCTTGGCCCACGTGCCCGGTGTAGGACAGCCAGGCCCGGTAGCGCGCCCGCACCGCCTCCGGGATGGCCACCACCCGGTACCGGCCCGCGCCCCGGTGGTGCTCGACCACGTAGTGCTCGCCCTCCCACGCCGGAATGCGGCCCAGGCGGGCCCCGGCCTCGACCACCTCGGCAAAGGCGGCCTGGTCGGTGCAGGTGCGCGGGAAATAGGACACGTCCACGCTGGTGTGCGGGCTCATCGGCAGGTCGGGGCGCTCCGCCAGGAAATCGGCCAGACTGCGCATGTCCGCGATGATGCGCGCCCGAAGGTCAGGACTGGCGGCGTCGGTGAAGAAGTCCGGCTCGGGCAGGAACACCCCCGGCGGGCGGGGGTGCACCTGCTCGCCCGGCACCTGGTGCTCGTGGTGGTTTCGCCTCATGCCGCCCGTCCTTCCTCGATGATGGTCTGCTCTGCTGTGCCGGGGTTGGTGAACACCAACACGTCCTCGTGCTGGATGACGTGCACCGGCCACTCAGCTCTGCGCAACCTGCGGGTCTCCATGAGTTGGAAGAACGAGGTCCGCGAGACGATCTCGCCCTCGCGCAGGGCGCACAACAGAGCGGCGCACCGGTCCACCTGCACCAGACCGGCCCGCCGACCCGCTTCGGCGACCTGGCCGGGAAAATCAACCAGGCGACCGTGGGTGCGGTAGGGGCGGGTGGTCACCACAACCGCCCCACCCGGCGCGAGCAGGGTGCGGCAGGCCGCCATGATGCGGGTGAAGGAGTCCGCCAGCTTCTCGGGTTTCTGATAGGCGAGGTTGGCCGCCCTCCGGTCCCTCTCGCGGGAGTAGCGGTGGGCGTGCTTTTCCACCCCTTGGGCCCCGTCCCTGGCCGAGCGGACCTGGCCGTGGGTCATCGACCCGTACGGGGGCGAGGTCAGCACCAACCCCACCCGGCCCGCCAACGGGGTGGCGGCCAGGCCGGTGGCGACCTCGGCACCTTCACCGGTGTGCACCCGCCCCTGGCCGGCGGCGCCCTGAACGGTTGCGGTTTCCAGGTTGAAACGGGCGATGGAAGCCCACTTGGGCTCCAACTCGATGCCCACCCTGTTTCTTACCGGAGTTTCCAGAGACTCGGAACCAACGCATCGACGGGTGTCGATGCGGGATCGTGCTGGTAGTAGTCGGCTTCGAACTCCGAAAGTAGGACCAGGCCGATGTCGCCTCCCATGGACTGCTTCCACTTTAGGTTCAGATCACGGGAGTTGTAGACGCTGTTGAGGTCCAAGTCCCACCCGGTGCCGCCGATCATGCGAAACTCGTGGAGCTCTCCCACCCACTCTCGGCGGACCCCTTCACGGGCGGCCCGTTATCGTGGGTTCAGGTCCTCGACGATCCGGCCGACGGCGGCTTCGGCGGTGTGGCCCGCTCCGAGCAGCGTGTCGGAGGCGGCCCCGGTCCAGTCGCCGTAGCCGAGTAGGTGCAGGTATGGCTCTCGGAGGCAGCAGTTCCCGTCGACGGGGATCCGGCCGTCGGAGTCGAACGGATCCAGCGGAGCCAGGTGGTTCAGGGCCGGACGGAACCCCGTGCACCACAGGACCGCGTCGGCCGCCCATTCATCGCCCTCGGCCCAGGCCACGCCGGTCCGGGTGAGCCGCTCGAACATCGGCCGCGCCTTGAGCGCGCCCCGCTCCTGCGCTCGGAGCACACTCGGCACCATGACGATATCGTCCAGGGAGTCGGCGCTCCCGTCCGTTCCACCGCCCTGGACGCGGCGGGTGGCCGTGTCGCACAGCACACGCCCGTACACGTCGTCAGTCATGAAGCGGGGAGGGCGCCGGGTGACCCACGTGGTGTGCGCGACCTCCGAAAGCTCGGCCAGAAGCTGCGCCGCGGCGTTTCCGCCGCCCACGACCACCACCCGCTGCCCGGCGAACTCCTCCGGGCGGCGGTAGTCCACTGTGTGCAGCTGCCTACCCTCGAAGAGCTCCCGGCCAGGGTGGTCAGGCGTGTAGGGACGCCGCCAGGTCCCGGTCGCGCTGACCACGTGCCGGGCCCGCCACGTCCCCGTGGAACCGACCACCTCCAGCGCCCCCTCGGAGCGGCGCACCTCGCTCACGGTCACCGGACGGCGCACGGGTAGGTCGTGGCGGCGCTCATACTCGGCCAGGTAGTCGGCAACGTGCCGTGCCGAAGGGTAGTTCTGTCCCGGTTCCTTCGGCATCGGCCATCCCGGCAGAGAGCTGTGCTCGGCCGAGGAGATCAGCCGCAGGGAGTCCCAGTACTCGTTCCAGAGCCCGTTCCAGAACCCGCCCGGCCCCCCTTGCCCGTCGAGGATGACGCAGTCCACGTTTGCCCGCCGGAGGAAGTACCCGGCTGCCAGCCCTGCCGGGCCGCCGCCGATGACGGCGACGTCGACGACGCGCACGGGCGTGTCCAAGATGTCCTCCTAAGGTCATCGGAGCGACGCACAGTATCCCAAGCACATGACCGGTTCTTGGCCGGGTCCCACCGTCCCTAGAGTTTCAACGACAGGTTGTAGTCCGTGCGCTCGCTGCTGCCGGTCAGGAGGAGACAGTCCCGGGGCGATTCATTCTCACACCATCACTCGTTCCAGGTATCACCGGTGCGTTGCTTGAACGGCGCTCGTTCCGTCGTCAAACTCGTGTGACGCCCAAGGTTGAGCTGGCGGTCGGCCCCCTGGAGTTGTGCGTCGCCGTACCGGACCGATGCACCTTGTCGCCCGAGCGTGGCGCCCGCGAAGGAATCCTCAACTGTTGCCCGCGACCGGGCTCGGCGATGAGTTGTCAGGAAGGGGCCGTAGGCGCGCCCCGCGACAGTGCAGAGGTGTGTGCATGACGGAACAGGTCGATCGTGGAGGCCAGTCCCCGGCGAGCAAGGACATCAACCGGCGAACCCTGTTGCGGGCCTGCGGGGTGCTGGGCGCCGCCGGTGTTTTGGGTGCTACCGGAACCCCCGCGTACGGGACCGGCCGACCGGACAACTGGCTGTACCCGGGGGATGACGGCTACGACGGGGCGGTGGCCGGCTTCAACACCACGGTGACGCGCCGGCCGGAAGCGGTGGTCCTCGCCCGCAGTGCACAGGACGTGCAGAAGGCCGTGCGGTACGCGGGACGTCATGACCTGCCGGTGTGCGTGATGGCGACCGGGCACCAGGCATAGGTGTCCTTCGACGGCGGCATCCTCGTCTCGACCGCGGCGATGGATCGGATCCGGGTGGACAAGCGGTCCTCGTCGGTGCGGGTCGGCCCCGGAGCCCAGTGGGGTCCCATCGCGGAGGCCACTGCTCCCCACGGTCTGGCGGGGCTCGTTGGCTCATCGGTGAGCGTCGGGGCCGTCGGCTATACGCTCGGTGGGGGCCTGAGTCCCACGTTCGGCCGACTGCACGGCTACGCCGTGGACCACGTGTCGCGGCTCGAAATCGTGACCGCTGACGGCGAGTTGCGGGTGGCGACGCCGGAGCGCGAGCAGGACCTGTTCTGGGCCGCCCGGGGTGGGAAGGGCAACTTCGGGATCGTCACGTCGCTCGACTTCGGGCTCTTCAGCGTCCGGACGCTCTACGCCGGCGCGATCCTGTACCCCGCCGAGGCGGCGGCCGACGTGCTGCCGGCTTGGCGCGACTGGGCGGCGGGGGCACCGGAGAGCGTGACGACCTCGGCGGCGTTCCTGCAGGTCCCGCCGGACGCGCCGCTACCGGACTCGGTGCGTGGTCGGCTCGTGGTGAGTGTGCGGGTGTCGTTCGTGGGAGACGCGGCGGAAGGTGCCAGGCTCGTGGCGCCGCTCCGGGAGGTCGCTCCCTTCCTTCTGGACACCGTCGAAGAGATGCCGTACACCGACTGGGACCTCATCCACAGCGACCCGGAGGGGCCGATCCCGGCCTACGAGCGGACAAGCCTCCTAGGTGAGTTGCCGGACGAGGCCATCGAGACGATGATCGACCTGGCCGGGTCCGGGTCGTATTCGCCGATGGCCTTGGTGGAGGTGCGGCAGCTCGGTGGCGCCCTGGGGCGGGAACCCGAGGTACCGAGTGCTGTGGGGCACCGCGACGCTGCCTTCACGTTCTTCGCCATCGGACTCGCGCCACCCGAGCAGGTCGAGGAGGTACGCGACTACGCCGCCCTGCTCGTCGAGTCCATGGAGCCGTGGAGCACCGGCGGCTCCTACGTCAACTTCCTGTCCAGCGACGAGGCGGATCCGGCGGACGTCAAGCGCGCGTACGCCCCCGAAGTGTACGAACGCCTGGTGTCGGTGAAGTCGGATGTCGACAGCCGGAACATGTTCCGGCTCACGCACAACATCCCGCCGGGCTGACGGCTGCGTCGGCATCGACCGGGAGAAGGCACACGTCCCTACTTTCCGGTCCGTTCCCGGTGCTTGCATCCGGGCCAGCAGCATGGTCGGCGCTGGCCGTCCTCGAGCTTCTCCCCGGCGATGCGGATGCGGCGCTGACGGGTGGTCTCCTGCTTGGCGTCTTCGATCCAGCAGATGAACTCGTTGCGGGCCAGGGGTGTGATGTCCTGCCAGGCGGTCAGCGCCGATGTGTTGCCGATGAGTGCCTCGCGCAGGTCTGTGGGTAGTTGGTGCACCACTCCCCCGGGCACTTCCTGCCTGTCCCTGGGGGCGGTCGTCGGGCTCGTCTTCGAGGTCATGAGGCTCTCGCTTCCGGTACGCACGTCGTCGATGGGTGGCTTCAGCTCTCGGGAAGGCCGGCGAAGGTGTTCTTCACCTCGCGATACCAGTCGAGCGACTTCTTCGGGTGGCGCCAGCGGCTCTTCATTGCGTCACGGGCTGGCTGGTGGGACACATCGTCGGCCTTCTCCGCTTCCCTGAGGTGGCGATCGTGGGCCTTGATGATGTTGTCGGCACTATCTCCGCAGTGCGCGAGCCCGCAGGGTCCCCCCAGCTGGCGGCAGGTCATCGTCTTCATGTTCGGTCCCTTCGATGGTGACGGGTTGCGCGGCCGTTCATCTGATTGACGAGTGGCGGGCGGCGAGTGTGACCGCCGCCGGCGTCAGGAGCGTCGTTCTGCGCCGTCGCGGCGCGACACCCGGGCGAGCACCTCAGGCTCGGCGCGGAACGTGATGCCGTTGACGACGCCGTTGAGCAGGGTGAAATCGAAGAGGACCTTCGCCTCCCCCCGGTGGAACCAGGCGGCGGCAGGCCGGTCGTCGATGTAGACCGGGAGCGCAGCGTGGGCGCTGCCGTTGAAGAACGTCGCCACCTCGTGACGACCGTTGATCCGCTCCGGTGTGCCGGCCAGGACGGCGGCGGCGTCGGCGGTCACTGCGGCCTCGGGGGCAAGGAGTCGTATCAGGCGCTCGAACTCGCCGTTGCGCGCTGCCGCCATGAATGCGTCAACGACCTGCCAGTTGGCCAGCTGGTCTTCGGGGGACGGCTGGCGCACCTTCGCGCGGGCCCGTGAGGCGAGCTTGCGGGCCGCCCCCGGCGTGGTGTCGAGGATGGTGGCGATGGTGGAGAACTCGAAACCGAAACTGTCATGCAGCACGAACGCCACGCGCTCCTGCGGCGAGAGCCGATCCAGCACCACCTGTAGGGCGACGCCGACCGTGTCGGCCAGTGAGATCTCGTCCGCGACGTCGGGTGCGGCCTCCTCCACCTCGAAGTCGGCCACCGCCACCGGGACTCGGGAACGAAGCCGGTCCAGGCACAGCCGGGTGGTCACCGTCGTCAGCCACGCGGGTAGGCAGTCGATGTCTGTGTCGGAGCGTTCCAACCGGAGCCAGGCCTGCTGCACGACGTCCTCGGCCTCGGCGTGGTCATTCAGCACGCTGGTTGCGAGACGCGCTAGGCGCGGCCGTTCCCGTTCGAAGACCTCCGTTTGGCACATATCGATCATCCTTCCGTTCCGCGGTCCTTGCTCGGATGACGAACGAGCCGTCGCGAGTGTGACCGGAAGCGTCGGTCACGAAGGCGGTTCTCCGGTTCCGCTCTCCCGCGCCACGGCCCGCTGCCACGCCCTGGTCTGGATGGGCGCCGTCGCCTGCCCTGGCGATTCCGCACCATGCAGGACACCTACCCGCGGAGGGCGGCCCGTCGGAAACCCACGTGTCCGGACGGTGCCTACGCGACCCTGCGGACGCTGGGCGGTGCGGTCGCCGACGGTGAGGACCGCGCGACGGCATTCGCGCACCGGCGGGCCCGTTTCCTGCTCACCGTCCAGGCCGAGTGGAGCGGCCCGGAGGGCGACGGCCTCTGTGTCGCCTGGTGCGAGGACCTAGGGCGCGCCGTGCGGGAGACCGGGGTGCTGGGTATCTACGGCAATTTCCACGCGGGCTTCGGTGATTTCCGAGACCTGCGAGAGCAGGCCTACGGGGACACCGCGCGCATCGATCGGGTCCTCGCCGACCACGACCCGGACGGGGTCTTCCACGAGATGGCGATGCGGCCGTGAGGGGCGAGGAGGAGCGCGCCGACGTGTTGGTCTCCGGGATCCGCGCGGCGACGACCGAGGGGCGGACCGGGGAGGCCGTCGCCCTGGCGACCGCCTCGGCCCGGGTGGAGCCGGTCACCGCGTTCTGGTGCGACTACGTGATCGCGGGGTGCCACGGGCTCGACGGCGTCCCGGTACAGGCGCTCCGGCGGCTGCTCGACAGCGAGCGCTCCGGCGGCTGGTGGGCACCCGCCCTACTGGACGACTCGTCCCTGTCCGAGGTCTGGCAGCTGCCCGAGGGCTCGGAGCTGCGTGCCCGGGCCGAGGCCCGCTGGGCAGAACGACCCGCCGCGCCCGAACGCTCCCCGGAGTGGATCACCATGCCGGAGGAACCGGACCTGACCGTGGTCACACTGCACGGCAACGGTCCCCTGCCCCGGGCCTTCCAGGCCGATCTGTGGCGGCGGGTTCCGCGGTGCCGGGTCCTGGCAGCCTGTTCACCGGTCGAGGTCGCACCGGAGACCGCGGTGTGGCGTGGGAGGGAAGCTGCCATGCGGACGGTGTCCGACGCGGTCGACGAGGCCGGCGGGACACGGCTCTCCACCCCGGTGGTCGTGGTCGGTCTGGGTGCCGGTGCGGTTCTGGCCGCCCGGACGGCCGTGGAGCGAGGCGGCGCCGTGGCCGGCGCGATCGCGGTCGCACCGGTCTTCCCGGCGCGGGGGCCCTACGGAAACACCACGGCCCGCACCAGCGAGCACCGCCCCTCGGTGCTCGTACTCAGCGATGGAACGGGGTCGGTCGACCCGTACACGCAGTGGGCAGAGGCGCACGGTGTGCGGGTGCGGGTGCGGGTGCGGGTGCGGGTGCGGGCGGAGCGAACCCCCGGGCTCGGCCGCCCCGTTCTGCCCGGCACGGTCTCCTGGCTCCGGGGGCCGATCGTCGGACGCTTCCGTGTCGGCGACAGTCTCCTGACCGCGTCGGAAGTGCACGACGCGGGAAGCCCCGAAGGCGGGAGCCCCCTGGTGTACGAAGGCCGTACTTTCCGAGTGCTTGGCGGGCCGGTCCGCGGCTGACCGTCCCGTCCGCACACACGTGCCCTGTCCCGGGACGGCATACCGGCGGGTGTACCTCACCGCATGAACTGTCGAAGGCTGGAGACCGGGCCTCGCCCTGCCCGGGACGTCAGGCGACTACCCGGGTGTTCCGGACCCGGTTGTCCGCTCGTGCCTGCACCCCAGGATTATCGGCACGCCTCCATGGACCCTCAGCAAGGCATGAGGGAAATACTTACCCAGAAAACCTTTTCGAATCCAAGGCCGAGCGGAATACACCCCTCACCCAACAGCGAAAGCCGCCACCTTGAACCCAAGCGATCAAAGGAGAATTGAACAATAGATTCCCACTCGAGAAGTTGACAGAGTCCAGCATTGCAGTTACTATATTTAGTTATGTCGGAATTCGCATCGTTGGTGCAGCGCCAGCCCAAGCGCGGCGGGCTCACGAAGCGCCTTGAAATCCGAGCCGTCCTTAGTGACCCGACCAGCTCTCACGGCTCGCCTGACACGATCGGCCACGAGAACGATTCGTGGGCAGGCGTAGCAATCGGCTGGTGGGGCGGAGAGCCGTAAGTAAGCGCGCCCCGGGCCACTGAATCGACATCGCCAAGAACGGCGACCGACGCTTCCCGGCACCAACATGCATGCAGATATGCGTGCATGTCCTTCCGTAGCACCCCAGACAGCAATAGCTACTAATTCCACTGGAACCCTGCGGAAATAATCGTCGGCTTCTCAAGCCCTTCACTTCCCTTTCTCATCGTGCGGTCACGCCATTTCAGGCCTGATCCGCACCTCTTCTTGCAGACCCATGAGGAGGCTGTCTTTGTCATGCCCGAAAACTCGTCCACAGGCGGAGAGCCGCCGATACAACGCCAGAAGCGGCACACGGACGACAAAGACAATAAGGAGATCTCGAACCCGAGGCACCGCACGGGTTCCAGCGCGTGGGGAAGCTTGGACTACCGGCATCCCAGGTATCCCCACGACACGCACCCGGTCCTCGTACCCGGCATCGCGATCGACGAACAGCGCCGCCGCTACCGGGTCGACTGGCTCGTGTTCGCGATCACCGGATCGCTGACCGTCGCTTTCGTCGCCTGGGGAATCTCGTCACCGGAAAGCGTCGCCGCGGTCGCTGAGACGGCCTTCTACTGGTCGACCGACAACCTCGGCTGGATGTTCAATGCCGTGGCCATCATCGTGCTCGTCTCGCTCCTGGGCATAGCGTTCTCGCGCTACGGCAGGATCCCGCTCGGAAAGGACGGTGAAGAACCCGAGTTCAGCACGTTCTCTTGGACGGCCATGCTGTTCGCCGCCGGCCTGGGTGTGGCGGTCCTCTTCTGGGGCCCCTCTGAGCCGCTCGGCTACTTCGTCTCACCGCCGCCGCTGACCAACGAGCCGGAGTCGGTCGAGGCCATGCACACGGCACTCGCCCAGATGTACTACCACTGGGGCTTCCACGCGTGGGCCATGTACGCACTGGTCGGCGGCGCTGTCGCCTACGCCGCTTACCGCCGCGGGCGCTCCCTGCTCATGTCCTCGATCTTCAGCGCCCTGTTCGGCAAGAACCTCACCGAGGGCTTCGCCGGAAAGCTCATCGACATCTTCGCGATCATCGCAACGCTCTTCGGCACCGCCGCCGCTCTCGGTATCGCGGCGATGCAGATCGGTGCCGGCGTCACGATCGTGTCGGGTGCCGGGGAGCTCACGAACCGCACTCTGGTCGTCATCATCGCGATTCTGACCGTCGGATTCGTGGTCTCGGCCGTTTCGGGCGTCGCCCGGGGCATCCGGTACCTGTCGAACGCCAACATCGTTCTCACCATCGGCATGATTGCGGTGGTGCTCTTCTTCGGCCCCACACTGTTCCTCCTGAACCTGCTTCCCTCGGCGATCATGGAGTACCTCGGCTCCCTGTTCGACATGATGGGCCGATCACTCTCGTGGGGTCCGGAAACCCAGGAATTCCAATCGCTGTGGACCGTCTACTACTGGGCGTGGTGGATTTCCTGGTCGCCTTTCGTGGGCATCTTCCTGGCACGCATCTCCCGCGGTCGCAGCATCCGCCAGTTCACCCTCGGCACGATCTTCATTCCGTCGGCGCTGCTCTTCGTCGCCTACGGAGTGATGGGCGGCACCTCCATCTGGATGTACCGGGAGGGCGCGGACGGATTCACAGACGACATGCCCGCACCGGAGGTGCTTTTCACCCTCATCGGCAACCTCCCGTATGTCGAGTGGCTGCCTTATCTCGTGATCCTGGTGCTCGCGATCTTCTTCATCACTGCCGCCGACTCCGCGTCTGTCGTGATGGGCATGCTCACCACGCAGGGAGATCAGAGGCCCCGCCGCTGGGTGGTCGTCTTCTGGGGCCTGGTCATGTCGGGAATCGCGATCGTGATGCTGCTTCTCGGCGATGCGATGGCCTTGGAAGGTCTGCAGCAACTCGTGATCGTCACTGCTGTGCCGTTCGCACTCGTGCTGCTCGCCGCCATCATCGCGTGGTTCAGGGAACTGCGCACCGATCCCCTGGCCCTGCGCATGCGCTATGTCGAGACGGCAGTGAACAACGCCGTGACCGAGGGCGTGGACCTGTACGGCGACGACTTCTCACTGAAGGTCGTGGGCTCCCGGCCCGGGGGCGGTGCCGGGGCCGCCATCGACTCCACCGACGGCAGCTACACCGAGTGGTACCAGCGCACCAATGAAGAGGGCGAACCGGTCGGCTACGACTTCGCAACCGGGGAATGGGCCGACGGCTATGACGCGGTCACCGGTGAGATCTCAGAGATCACTTCCGAACAGACCGCGGCGGCAGAGGAAGACCCTCGCGGCGGGGCACCGGAGACCGAGGCCGACCGTGAGGGCCGCTGACGTCATCGCCCTGGGCCCGTGCCGTTCAGCTGGCGTCGAGGGCCAGGCGGAAGCCGGCGTGGCCGAGGGTCGTGTCCGCGGTCGCTGCGGTGCGCGCGGACGTGCGGTATCGAAGGCAGTACGACGCGTGGCACATGTAGGATCCGCCCCGCAGCACGGGCCGTCCGTCGGTCCCGTCGAAGACGCCGCTGGTCCACTCCCAGACATTGCCCGTGGTGTTGTACAGGCCGTAGGCGTTGGGCTCGAACGCGGCGGCGGGCACGGTGCCGACCGGGCCGGTCGGGCCGTCCGGGAAGTCACCGGGGAACGTGTTCATGCGGGGCGCCCCGTCGGGTTCCCGTACGGCGCCCCAGGGGAAGGGCTGCTGCTCGAGTCCGCCGCGCGACGCGAACTCCCACTCGGCCTCCGACGGAAGCCGGGCACCGACCCACTCGGCATAGGCTCTTGCGTCCCGCTGCGACACATGGGTGACCGGGTGTCCGCTGCGGGTCTCCGCCGAGGATCCGGGGCCTTCGGGCTGATGCCAGCAGGCACCCTCGACCTGGCGCCACCACGGCGTCTGCGCGACCGCCGGGGCACTGCTGCGCAGCCTCTGGGGCAGCAGGCCCTGGAACACGAGGGAATCCCCCAGCTTCTCGGCATCGGTCCAGTACCCGGTGTCGAGCACGAAGGCGGCGAACTCGGCCACCGTCACCGTCGTCGGCGCGATGGCGAACGGCCCTACCCGCTCCTCGCGAACAGGTCCTTCTCCGTCCTCCGGATAGGCGAACCGGTCCGAGCAGCCCATGAGGAACGCGCCTCCTGCGAGGCCGATCATGCGCAGTTCGTCGGCGGCAGCGGCAGCAAGCCGCCCCAGCACCTTGGCTTCGGCGCCTTCCACGGCCCCCGGCCGCCGGCTGGTCGTCCCGCGCGGGGGACCACAGCAGCTCAATCCACACCCCGTTGTTCCGTATGACTGCAAGGAAGAACCATGACTCAGAATAGACCGAACATCATCGTCGTCCAGGCTGACCAGATGGCACCGCAGGCTCTCGGTGCCTACGGTGACCAGGCGGCGAAGACCCCGAACACCGATGCTCTCGCCGAAGAGGGGGCGGTGTTCGACCGCGCGTACTGCAACACTCCGTTGTGCGCGCCGTCGCGTGCGTCGATGATGACCGGCCGCATGCCCTCAGCTCTCGGCTGCTACGACAACGGAGACGATTTCGCGGCCTCCGAACCGACCTTTGCCCACCGGCTGCGGGCTATCGGATACCACACGGCGTTGATCGGGCGGATGCACTTCATCGGGCCGGATCAGCAGCACGGCTTCGAGGAGAGGCTGACCACGGACGTCTACCCGGCCGATCTCGACATGGTCCCCGATTGGAATCGCCGCCTGGAGGATCGGCTCCAGTGGTACCACGACGCAGATGCGGTGTTCACCGCCGGTGTATCGAAGGCCACGGTGCAGCAGGACTTCGACGACGAGGTCGGATTCCGAACCCTGCGCCACCTCAACGACAGGGTCCGTGCCAACCAGGCCGCGGGGGAGAATCTGCCCTTCCTGATGGTCACCTCGTTCATTCACCCGCATGATCCGTATGAGCCGCCACGCGAGCACTGGGACCGGTTCGCCGACGACGGGATCCCTGATCCGGCCCATCCCGAGGTTCCCGACCCTGAGCAGGACCCGCACAGCCACCGCCTGCGGGCGATGAGCGGGTTCGACAAGCGGGAGCCCGCCATCGACGAGGTGCGCAGGGCCCGCCGTGCGTACTACGCCGCGGTGAGCTATATCGACGACCACATCGGCCGCATTCGCGAGCGCGTCGACGAGCTCGGTCTCGCCGACGACACCGTCATCATCGTCACGAGCGACCACGGTGACATGCTGGGTGAGAAGGGCCTCTGGTACAAGATGTCACCGTACGAGCAGTCTTCGCGGGTCCCGATGATCGTGCACGGGCCTGAGCACCTGGTACCGAAGGGCCGCTTCGCCAACCCGGTCTGCCTGCTCGATCTGATGCCCACCCTGCTGGAGCTCTCGGGGGCTCCAGCCGCAAGTGAACAGGCCGGGCAGTCGCTGCTCGAGACTGCCCGCCGGGAGCGCGCGGGCGAAGCGTCCCCCGCGGACCGCGACATCGTGATCGAGTACCTCGCCGAGGGCACGTTCCGGCCCCAGCTGACACTGGTGCGTGGGCACCTGAAACTCGTGGTGTGCCCCGGCGATCCGGTGCAGCTCTTCGATCTCTCGGCGGACCCGGATGAGCTGCAGAACCGTGCCGAGAAGCCCGAGTACGCGGATTCCGTCCGGGAGATGCGGGCGGCACTCGGGGCCCGGTACGACCTCCCCGACCTGGAATCCGACGTGCTCGCGAGCCAGGCGAGCCGCCGTCTCGTGGCCGAGGCGCTGCAGAAGGGGCGGGTGCGCCGTTGGGACTTCGATCCTGAGCCTGAGCAGCGCTACGTACGTGGCGACTTCTGGAGTGCGCTCGGCTACGGGAAGATCTCCGACCCTTCGAGGTGAGCCCTACGTGGGTCGGGTTCACCACTTCGTGGTGGCCCGGCCCTCGCCCTGCTGCGGCTTCGAGCGCCTGCGCCATGGCTGGGGCTCCCGACGGTGACGCCTCCGACGCGGGCCGTCGCTCAGTGGGGCTCGGCGGGCCGGACACCCTCGAACTGGCGGACGTGCCCACGCCCGCCCCGGCCGCGGGTCACGCCGGACCGTGAAGGGATCGAGCTGGCGGTCGGGGCCTGCCTGCTGACCGGATGAGGTCATCGTGACCGGCACCGACATCGCTACATGGGCCCAGGGTACTTTTCCGCCATGACCAGATACATCGGCATTCTGATCGGTACCGGTTTCTGCTTGGCCTTCGTCCTCCTCAACACCGGACCACCGCTCCACCCGACCGTCGCGCTCGTCCTGCGAAGCCTCGCGATCGTCGCCGTGGTCACCATCGCCGCCATGGTCATCGCGACCGAGCGCCGGAGGTCCGGTGCCGTCGAACAGGATCCTGGAAGCGGTTCGGGCCGTCGCCCGAGCGGCGGTCCGGAGAGCGGCCCCGCAAGGAGTTCGGACGGTACCGAACCTGAGGCGCGCGACCCGGTGATGCGGTTCGGCCCTTTCTACTTCGTCGTGGTCGCCCTGGAGATCGTGCTGATCGTCGGCGGAATCCAGCTGTTGCGCCACTTTGACTGGCCCATGCAGGCCAACGTCGCCTGGATCGCCTTCGCGGTCGGCCTGCACTTCTTCCCCCTGGCTTGGTACTGGGGCATGCGGGTGATCTTCCATGCCGCCACGTTCATGACCGTCCTCGGCGCGGTCGGCCTCGCCATGACCGCCGCTGGCCACCCCGACTGGGTGCCGTTCGTGAGTGGGGTCGTCACCGGGGCCGGAGGGCTGGCGGGCCTCTTGGCCGGGACGGTCTCCGCGTTCCGGTCAGCCGCACCGGAACCGGTGACACGGGCCTGATCGCGCAGGCGCCCGGGGGCGACTCGACCACTGCAGCGGCTGTCCACGCCCCGAGTCGTCGCGGCACCGCCAACGACGCCTTGGTGCAGTTTGTCGCCGAGAATAGGGTTAGGTTAGGCTCACCTGAATTCACCTCAGGCTTCTTTCAGGAGTTCACGTGCCCCGAACCTCTCGGCCCCTGCAGATCCACCCCATCGTGCTTCGCCGTGCTGAGGTGGCCCGGGTCGTCGACGTCACGCCCAACACGCGCCGGATCACGCTCACCGGCGAGGATCTCACCCCCGGGATGATGGGTGCGGGTTACGAACGCCCTCCGTTCCGGTCCGACGGCTTCGACGACCACGTGAAGCTCGTCGTCCCGCACGCCGACGGTACGGTGCCGCATATCGGCACACAGGAGGAGAACCGGTTCGCGTGGGACCCCGACGCCTTCACCCGTACCCGGGACTACACCGTGCGGTCGTGGGACCCGGAGACCAACACCTTCGACGTCGACTTCGTCCGCCACGACCACGGCTTGGCCGCGGGCTGGGCCTACCGTGCACGGCCGGGCGAGGAGATCTACTTCGCGGGCCCGAAAACGTGCGCGATGCGCAACGACGAGGCCGAGTGGCACCTCCTGGTCGGCGACGAGACCGCACTGCCGGCGATCGGCCGCTGGCTGGCCGAGGCACCCGAAGGCACGCGCGGACGCGTGATCGTCGAGGTCCCGACCGAGGCCGACCGCCAGGACATCCCGACCGCGGCGGATATCCGCATCGACTGGCTCGTGCGCGGTGACACCCCCGCGGGCACGAGCCCGCAGCTCTTCGACGCCGTGCGGGACGTGGCACTGCCGGACCTGCGCGTCTACGCGTGGGTCGGCGGTGAGGCCATGACGATCGCCCCCATCCGCCGCTACCTCCGCAAGGACCTCGGGCTTCCCAAGGAGGACGTCGAGGTCGTCGGATACTGGCGGCGCCCGAAGACAGCCGGGGCTGAGGACACCGCGCCCCGCGACGAGGCGGAACGGACCGGCCCCGAAGCGGCCGGCGACGCCGAGAAGACCTCGAAGGAACTGCTCCACGAAGTCCACGAGATGACGGAGCTGGCGCCGCCGATCGTCACACGCGTGGCCGTCACGCTCGGCATCGCCCCCCTCATCAGCCACGGCTTCGCGACCCTCGCCGAACTCGCCCGGGAGACCGGCGCGACGCCGGAGCACCTCGCTCCCCTGCTCGACGCGATGCAGGCACTGGGACTGGTCGAGCGGGACGGTGAGCGGTACCGCAACACCGCCCGGGGCGGCATCCTCATGGACGACGCGCCGCTCGAAGCGCTCTCGCTCGACAACCCGGCCAACCTTGAGGCGCTCGCGCTGGTCGACCTCCTCGACGTGGTGCGCTCGGGCCGCGCGTCGCCGCGTCTGGGAACCGCTTCCTGGCATGAGCGCCGTGCCCGTGACGAGGCCCTCGACGCCGCCCACCACGAGCGGGCCGCCGACCAGCTCCAGTTCGTGGTCGAACCCCTGGCGCAGCTCACCCCGGTCGCCGACGCACGCACCATCGCGGTGTGCGGGGAGGCCGCACCGTTCGTCGCCTCGCACATCGCACGCGGGCGCACCGTGCACCTGCCGGGCACCGCCGAGGCCACGTGGCCGAACAACGACTGCGCCGTCCTCATCGGCGCGCTGGAAGGCCGCGGTGACGAGGCGGCGTTGGAGCTGCTCCGGGCCGCGCTCGCCGCAGGACCCGCCCTGGTACTGGCCGAACGTACCGCTGACAAGGCCCCCACAGACGACCACGCCGCCGAATACGCCCTGCGGAGCCTCGCGGTCACCGGTTCGGTGCTGCGTACCCGCGACCGCGTCGGCGAGCTCCTGCGCGAGGCCGGGGCCTCCAGGGTGGAGAACCCCTCCCTCGGATGGGGTTTCGGGCCGTTCGGCACCGTGACCGTGGCCCATGCCTGAGAACACCGTGGCCGCGCGCAGCGGCCGCGGGCCCAGCTGCCGGTAGTGAAGGACCGGAGGCCCCGTACCCCTACCCTTGGGCGGCGCGGTCCTTGCGGCCGGCACTGTCCGCGCTGCGTACGCGGTCCTCGCGGTCCTCGCGGGGTACACGGTCCGCACGGTACTCAGAGGGCTCGCCTCCCTGGAAGGCGGTGAGCCATCCGCTGGCGAGGTAACGCTCCTCCGGCGGACCGCCCTCGAGCCGCAGCGCCGCCTCCAGCGAACGCTGTGCCTCGGCCCCCCGTTTGCGCAGGCGCCAGTACCGGGCCAGTGCGGTGACCAGGCGCAGCGCGGTCTCGGCGTCCCGGCCGCGTACCGCAAGTTCCAGGGTGTAGCGCAGGTTCACCGTCTCGCTGTCGAACCACGTCCGTGCTTCGCCCTGCCGCCCGGCCCGCAGCAACTGGTCCTGTCGCTCTGCCTCCCGGACGTGGAAGGAGACGAACCTGCGGCGCACCTCCTCGAGTTCACCCGCCTCGTTCAGCCGTTCGTCGCAGTACGCGGCGACGGACTCCAGGAGCCGGTACCGGTCTCCCTCGCGCCCCAGGAGTGACCGGTCGACCAGGCAGGAGAGCACGTCGAGCACGTCCCGCGTTTCGGAACCGGCCCTCTCCTCCCCGACGCGGAGTCCGGTCCCCTCGGCGCAGACGGCCCGCGCCCCGTCGAGCGTGCATCCGTCCCGATGCACCGCCAACCGGCGCAGGACCCTGCGTTCCGCCTCGGTGAGCAGGTGCCAGCTCCAGTCGATCATGGATCGCAGGGTCTGCTGCCGGGTGGGCCGACCGCGCCCCGGCCCGGTCGGCAGGGCGAAGCGGTCGTCCAGGCCGGTGGCGACCTGCTCCGTCGTGAGTGCGCGCATCCGGGCGGCGACCAGTTCGATGGCCAACGGGATGCCGTCCAGGCGGCGGCAGATCGCGGCGACGTCGGCGGCGTTGTCCCCGGTCAGTGCGAACCCGGGCGAGGCGGCCACGGCCCGCTCCACGAAGAGCCGCACCGCGCTGGAGGATGCGGTCATCTCCACCGGTTCACGGTGGTGGCCGGGCAGCGTCAGCGGCGCCACCGGGAAGACCGTCTCCCCGGGCACGTCGAGCGGCTCCTGGGTGGTCACCATGAGCCGCACCCCGTCGGCCTCCAGCAGCGCCCCGGCCAGGTCCGCGACCGAGTCCACCACGTGCTCACAGTTGTCCAAAACCAGGAGCGTCCGCCATGTCACCAAGGTCTCGCGGAGCCACTTCACCAGGTCGAACTCGGAGTCCGGAACGCCTTCGCACAGGCCCAGAGCCGCGATGACGCGTTCGGCAAGCTCCGAGGGCGCGGCATCCCGGTCCATCCCGGCCAGCTCGACGATCCACGTACCGTCGGGGAACTCCTCGGTCAGCGCGTGCGCGACAGCGACAGCCAGGCGGGTCTTGCCCACGCCGCCGGGGCCGGTCAGGGTTACCAGGCAGCTCCCGTGCCGGCCGGAGAGCGCCCCGCGCACGTGTGCGTGCTCGGACTCGCGCCCGATGAGCCCGGTCGGCGGGCTGGGAAGGTGCTCCGGGGAGGCTCCGGGACGTCGAGCTGATCGCTCCGCGGCGGCTCCTCAGCGTTGGGCGGATCGCTCTGCGGGGACTCCGCAACCTGCGGCAGCGCCATGGACTCCGGCTCTTGGCGCAGGAGCGAGGCATAGAGCTCGTTCAGTGCGCGACCGGGGTCCACACCCAGTTCTTCGCCCAGCCTGGCACGCAGGTCGTGGAAGACCTGGACGGCGTCCCCCTGCCTTCCGGCCCGGAACAGGGCCAGCATGTACAGGCCGTGCGGCCGTTCCCGAAGCGGGTGCTCCTCGACGAGTTCCCGCAGCCCGGCGACGGCCTTGGGGTTCTCCTCTGTTCCGATACGCGCCTCGGCCAGGTACTCCGCCGCCTCGACGCGCAGTTCGTCCAGGCGTGCGGCCTCAGCACGGACGAACGCGGCGTCGGCGAACTCTGAGAAGGCCGGTCCCCGCCACAGGTCCAGCGCCTCGGAGAAAAGTCGGCTGCGGGCACCGGGCTCCCCCGCGCGCTCCCCCTCCTCAACGGCCCGCCGGAACCGGTCCGCGTCGAGTTCGCCGTCCCCGACGCGGACCCGGTAGCCGGCCGGGGTGCGGAGGACGCGCTCGGCTCCCAGCACCTTACGGAGCTGGGAGACCTTGGTCTGGAGGGTGTTGAGGGGACGTTTGGGCGGGTTCCCCTCCCACAGGTCCTCGATGAGCCGGTCCGTGGAGACCGGCCTTCCCTGGTGGACCAGCAGGTTGGCGAGCAGCGCCCGGACCTTCGATTCGGTGATCGGGAGCTGGGCCCCACTGGAGTCCCACACGGCGAGCGAGCCAAGCACCCCAAAACGCATGCCCCAAGGGTACAAGGCGGGCCCGGGATCCCCGTGCGTGCTCCGTGCGCGGCCGTGCGTGGCCCGTGCGCTGCCCGTGCGCGGTCCCGCCCAGTCTGGAGCCGTTCCGACAGCGCAAGGAGAGGATCGTAAGACATGTCAGTGAAGCACAGCGGCAGGGCGGGCCCGGCGCAGTGGGCCGGCCTGGCCGTACTGGCCCTACCGACCGTTCTCCTGGGACTGGACCTCACCGTCCTGCACCTGGCCCTGCCCTCCCTTGCCATGGACCTGAGCCCGAGCGGCACCCAGGAGCTGTGGATCGTGGACGCCTACGGTTTCCTGATCGCGGGCTTCCTGATCACGATGGGCACCCTCGGGGACCGGATCGGTCGCCGGCGCCTGCTGATGATCGGTGGCGTCGCCTTCATCGCCGCGTCGATCGCGGCCGCCTACTCGCCCACGGCCGAAATACTCATCGCCTCCCGCGCGGCGCTCGGTATCGCCGGTGCCACGCTCATGCCCTCGACGCTCGCCCTGATCAGCAACATGTTCCACGACCCCCGCCAGCGGGCGCTGGCCATCGGGCTGTGGGCGACCTTCTTCGCCGGGGGTATGGCCGCCGGTCCCTTGGTCGGCGGTGTGCTCCTGCACTACTTCTGGTGGGGCGCGGCCTTCCTGATCGCCGTGCCGATCATCGGTCTGATGCTCCTGCTGGCTCCGGTCCTGCTGCCCGAGTACCGGGCACCGCAGAGCGGCCGGTTCGACCTGCCGAGCGTGCTCCTGTCCCTGCTGGCCCTCCTGCCCGTCGTCTACGCGATCAAGGAGTTCGCCAAGGCGGGACCGACCCTGTCGGTGATCGCCGCCGCGGTGGTCGGCGCCGTGTTCTCCGTGGTCTTCGTCCGCCGCCAGCTCTTCCTGGAGAGCCCGCTGCTCGACATGGGCCTCTTCAAGAACCGCGCCTTCAGCGTCGCCTTGGGGGTGATGCTCGTCGGCCTGGTGGGCGTTGGCGGCACCATGCTCCTCACCACCCAGTACCTCCAGCTCATCGAAGGGCTGTCGCCCCTGACCGCAGGCCTGTGGTTCGGCCCGCCCGCGCTGATGATGATGCTCTCCGCGACCATCGCACCGGTCCTGACCCGGTGGATCCGCCCGGGTTTCGTGGTGGCGGGTGTGCTGGTGCTGTCCGCCCTGGGGTACGCGCTGATGGGCGTGGTGGGGGCTTCCGGCGGGCTGTACTCCGTGGTCCTGGCGTTCTCCCTGGTGTACCTGGGACTGGGCGCGCTCGCCGCGCTGGGCACCGACCTGGTGGTGGGCGCCGCTCCCCCGGAGAAGGCGGGATCGGCCTCGGCCATGTCGGAGACCGTGCAGGAACTCGGTCTGGCGGCCGGGATCGCCGTCGTCGGCAGCTTGTCCGCCGCCGTCTACACCAGCAGGATGGACACCCAGGCCCTCTCCGGACTGCCGGAGGACACGGCGCGGGTCGTGGAGAACAGCCTCTCCGGGGCCGCCTCGGTCTCGGAGGACATTCCCGCCTCCGTGTTCCAGGAGGCCCAGGAGGCGTTCGTCGCGGGACTGAACACGACGGGCTGGACGGGCGCGGGTGCCGTCCTCGTCCTGGCCGCCGTGACCGCGGTGATGCTCCGTGGCATCGGTGCTCAGGGCTCGGTGCCACCCGGCGAGGGCACCGGGACGGACCGGCCCGCGCCGGAGGGCGCAGACGCGGCAGAGCGCTCCGCCACTAGTCTCCCGTAGAGCTCGGGAAGGAGCCCAGTGGCGGAGATTCATCACCGGTGCCGGGGGTCAGGTCGGTATCCCCGGCCCCGGGGTGAGGACGTTGGCGGGGTCGTACTCCCGCTTGGCCGCGGCCAGGTCGGGCCAGTGCGGACCGTAGTGCTCGCGCCAGTCCTCGCTGCTCATCGGGATGCTGCCCACCGGATACTGGAACCCGCCGTGGGCGCGGACTTTCTCGTAGTGGCGCCGGTTGGCAGCGATCATCGCCTGGGCCGTGGGGACCCCGGGCCCCGGCGACGCGGTCTTCAGGAGCGACAGCAAGAACACTTGCGGCTCGTCCGGTGCCCGCAGCAGCCGGGTGCGGGGGCGGGCGACCGGGTAGAGCAGGGCCAGTCCGCTGGGACCGAGGTCGGCGGGGGTGAGCTCGGTGAAGACCTCGGCCACGGCCGCCTCAGCGGTGCTGCCGGGCAGCAGGGCGTTCCACCACGGGTGGGGGTCGTACCACTCGCCGGTGGACCGCAAGTAGGCGACGCCCTCGTCCATCCGGTGGGCGAACTCTGCGAAGGTGAGATCGGTGGCCTCCTCCGTGCCCCTCCGGTGGCCCAGGTCTCCGATGCGCACGTCCTCGGCCCCCGGGTCCGGGTGGCCACCGGGACGGTCCACGACCTCCAGCACGTAGCGCCATCCGCCTCCGGGGGCGGGCAGCGCCTGGCCCTCGATGTAGGCGAAGCGCCCGCCCGCGGCGGCCCGGCGCTGGTCGGCCATGAGCGCGGCCGGGTCGGGGTACTCGAGCACGTATCTCCTGAGCCGTTCGGGAACCGGAACCGTCTCGATGGTGGCCCGGGTGATGACCGCGCACTGTCCCAGACCGGCCAGCACCGCGTGGAAGAGCGCGGGCCGGTCCGCGGGTGAGCACGTCACGACCTCCCCGGCACCGGTGACCACCTGGAGTTCGGTCACCCCGTCAGTCTGGGCGCCGTACCGGTGCCCGGCACCGCCGAGCCCGCCCGCGGAGAGCGTTCCCCCGACAGAGAGCTCCAGGTAGTCGGTGAGGACCCGGGGAGCACGTCCGCGCTGGAGGGTGTGGTCCAGCACCTGGCTCCACAACGCACCCGCCTGGACGCGTACCCGGTGGTCGCGGTCCCACTCGACCGCCCTCAGGGCACCCGTTCCGATGACCACGCCGCCGCCGGCCTGGGCCTGTCCGTCGGTGGAGTGGCCCTGACCGCGGGGTGCCACAGGGACCCCGCGGTCCGTGCACAGCCGCAGCACTGCGGCCACATCGCGCGCCGATCCCGCCTCCACCACCGACGAAGGGCGGCGGTGGGTCAGGTGCCCGTAGTCGTCGGCGGCGGCATCCACGACCGGCCCGTCATGATGGACTCGACCGTCGGTGACGGCTCGGTGGAGATCCATTCCGCCCTCGGTTCCCAGTCGCGCGGCTACCAGAATCACCTTTTCGTGGCTTTTTGTCGATTTTGTGAGAATTCAACGCGTACATTGCCTCATAACACGAGCAAACGTAGCATCAGCCTTTGACACAGGGCGTTCCCAGCATTCACGGAATCCGGTGGCCGCCAGCCGTAGCACTGCTGCGCCGTATCGCGTGGAGAATTCGCCCGAACGACGTGAGACAAAGGACCGGTGCTCCATGTCCGAAGAAGCCAAGGTGACGCGCGAGCACGCTCCAGGGGCTCGGCCCTGGTACGAACGCGAGCGGGCACAGGCATCCGCCTATGACGCCATCGGTGACCGCTACGACGAGGCGTTTCCGCACAAGGAAGGCCAGATCGACTTCACCGAACGGCTACTGCGTCGGCTTCCCGACCGTGCCCGTGTCCTCGATCTGGGGTGCGGCACCGGCCTGCCCACCACCGGCCAACTGGCCTCCGCCGGACACCGGGTGACCGGCCTCGACCTGTCTCCCCGCATGGTCGCCCTCGCCCGCGCCAACGTTCCGGAAGCCGACATCGTCCAGGGCGACATGGTCGACCTCTCCCCTGACGATGCCGGATACGACGCGATCGTCTCCTTCTTCTCGCTTCTGCACCTGCCCCGCTCAGGGATCTCCGAGATGTTGGGGACCATCCGCCGGTCCCTGGCTCCAGAGGGCCGTCTCTGCCTTTCCATGGTCGAGGCCGACGTGGACGACATCGTCATCCCGTTCCTCGGCCAACCCCTCCGTGTCACGGGTTACCTGCGCGACGACCTCCACACGGTACTCAGCCGCGCCGGACTCACCATCGAGGAAGAAGAGGTCCACTCCTACATCCCGGCCACCACCCAGGCCGAACCCGAGATCCAGATCTTCCTCATCTGCCGCCGAGACCGATGACCACGGACCGGCCGATCAAACAAGGCGGTGACCCGCTCCCCCGTGAGCAGGGGCTGCGGGCCGCCATGCGCACCCCGTTGACCTTCCTCAACGCCGCCACCGACCGCATCGGAGCCCACTTCGACCTGGAGCGAACCGCCCGCGAGCTGAGCCGGGTCGCGGTCCCCCGCGTCACCGACGTGGCCACCGTCCACCTGATCGACGCGCTCTTCGCTCCGCACCGTGTCGACCTGGCCGCGCCCGGGGCCGACGATCCGGCAGAGACGTCGATGCGCCGTGTGGCCACCGAACACCACGAGGCGACGGACACGTGGGACACGGTGTTTCCGGAAGGCTCCGTCCAGATCATGAGCCCTACCAGCCCGGTGCGCCGCACCCTGGCTTCGGGCGACCCCCTGGTCATCACGCGCATCGACGACGCCCAGGCCGCCGAGCTCGCGTCCGCTCACCCGATACCGGGCCTGGAGCAGCTCCTGGTCGGCCGGTCGTTGCTGGCGCTGCCGCTCGCGGTGCGCGGCCGGGTACTGGGGGCCATGGTCCTCCTGCGGGACGCCGAACGCCCCCCGTTCGACGAGGTCGATACCTTGCTGGCCCGTCAGCTGGCCTCCCAGGCAGGCCTTGGTGTGCACAGCGCCGACATCTACCGGGCTGAAGCCGACATCGTCGACAAGCTGCAGCGGGCCCTGTTGCCGCAGCTGTCCGAGCGGCTTGGCAGCGTCGAGCTTGCCCACCGCTACTTGAGCAGCAGCCATACGGCGAAGATCGGTGGTGACTGGTTCGACGCCATCCCCCTGCGCGGAGGGCGCACCGCACTGGTGGTCGGCGACGTCATGGGACACGGTGTCGGCTCGGCAGCGGCGATGGGCCAGTTCCGAACCGCGGTCCAGACTCTGGCCGCCCTGGACCTGCCGCCCGACCAGGTCCTGCGCAACCTGGACGACCTCGCCCACCAACTGGGCGACACCTACTTCGCCACCTGCATCTACGCGGTCTACGACCCGGTCACCCGCCGGTGCACACTCGCCAACGCCGGACACGTTCCCCCGGTGGTGCTGCGCGCGAACGGGCACACCGACCAGCTGGACCTGCCCGCGGGCGGCCCCATCGGCCTGGGCGGCATCGCCTTCGAAACAGTGGAAATGGCCATGGGGGACGGCGACATCCTCGTGCTGTGCACCGACGGCCTGGTGGAACGGCGCGGCCAGGACCTCGGCACCGGCCTGGACCAGCTCCGCTCCCACCTGTCCGGAAACCAGGGTCCCCTCGACGCGCTGTGCGAGAAGCTGGTGGGTTCATTCCTCGGCGAGGACCGCGAAGACGACGTCGCCCTGCTCATGGCGCGGTTCCACGGACTTGCCTCGGGAAACGTCGCGCACTGGTACCTGGAACCTTCGGGCAGCACTCCGGCCAGAGTGCGCCGCATCGTGCGCACGACCCTGGCCTCCTGGGACCTGCACGGACTCGTCGACACCACGGAACTGCTGGCCACCGAGCTCGTGACCAACGCGCTCCGGCACGCCGGGAACCCGATCGAGTTGCGCCTCCTCCACGACGATCACCTCCTCTGCGAGGTGTTCGACGACGACCACCAGCGCCCCGTCATCCGCAACGCCGCAGACACCGACGAGGGCGGGCGCGGGCTCATCCTGGTCAGCCGCCTGGCCCGGCGGTGGGGTAGCAGCGCCCGCGCCAACGGAAAAGTGGTCTGGTTCGAACAGGAGCTTCCCGGCGGAACGGACTAGCGGACGGGTCCGGCCGCGGCGGGGGCGCCCGACAAGGCCGATCCGGTACCGGGGTCGCCGGTTCCAACGGCATCGGCCCTGCGGGGAAGGGGCGGCACCGGCCGACTCAGCACCGGGGTCTGCACCAGGCTGGGAACCGGTAGGAGCACGATGATGCAGAGCGAGAGACCCATACTCACCAGCAGGATCGCGCTGATCAACGGAGTGCCCAGAGAAAGCAGCCCCACCACCACGGCGGGGGCGCCCGCACCGGCGTAGAAGGACAGGTACAGGGAGGCCGTGACACCCGCGCGGCACCCCTCGGGTGTGAGGGCGTCGACCTCCGTCGCGGCTCCCCAGTAGCTGAGGCCGTGTCCGCAACCGGAGAGCACGGCCGCCACCGCCGTCATCACCAGGGCCGGCGCTCCGGAGAACAACGGCAGATGGGAGCCGACCAGCACCGCCATGCCGATCGCCAAAGCGGTCAGACCGATGGTCTGCGCTGCCCGTGGCTCCAGCCGCGGGGCGCCCAGCTGGCTGAGTGCCGAACACGTCAGGAGCGCGCCGACCACGGCACCGGACACCGCGAGGTTGGACACCGCCCCGAAGCCGTCCACCAGGGAGGGCAGCAGTGCCAGGAAGATGCCGACGACCGCCCACCCCACAAAGCCCGTGAGGGCGGCGATGGCGAAGCTGTGCTTCATGGCGGCGGGCACCGAGGGCCGGGTGGGTCGCCAGCGCTGCCGTACGACCGGCGTTCCCCGGCCGAGGGTGAGCACCAACAGGTACACGGTCGCCAGCAGGCCCAGCATCACGAGGAAGGGCGTGGTGGTCGGGTCCTTGGCGTACTGGCCGACGATGCCCGCCATGAGCGGCCCAGCCCCGCTTCCACCGACAAAGGCCAAGGTCGCCAGGGTCGATCCGCTCATCGGGCGCCGTGCGGGCGAGGCCTCCACCATCATCGCGATGCCGGCGCCGGTGCCCGTTCCCAGCCCGATGCCCAGCAGCACGCGCCCCAGGAACAGGGTGCCGGTGGTACCGCCGAGGGCGAAGAGAAGGGTTCCCGCGAAGGCGCAGGCGAGACTGGCCGCCAGGGCGGGTCTGCGCCCCACCGCGTCAGCGGCCGGACCGAAGAGCAGCAGCGCGGGCAGGGCCGTGGCGGCGAAGGTGGCGTACAGGGCCGTCATGGTCAGATCGGACATGCCCAGCAGCTGCTGGTAGGTCGGGTACAGCGGGCTGACCATGTTGGCTGCGGCGGAGAGGGCGGCCAGCGCGGTACCCGCGACGGCCATGCGCTGCATGGGGCTCCGCGACCCCAGCACGTTCAACGGTCGGCGACCTTGGGGCTTCATGGCTTCAGCATGCCCCCGAACAACCGTGCTTGAATAGCACACGTTATTGAAGAATTCCGTTCGGTGAGGCCACATGATCGACCATCGGCTCCAGATGCTGCGCATGATCAACCACCACGGGACGGTGACCGCGGCGGCGCGGGCGCTGAACTACACCCCTTCGACCGTGTCCCAGCAGATCAAACAGCTCTCCCGTGAACTGGGGGTCGTGCTGCTCACCCACCACGGGCGTCAGGTCCGGCTGACGTCGGGGGCCCGCACGCTGTTGACCCATGCCGACATACTCTTCGCCCAGTGGGAGCGGGCCCGGGCCGAAATCGCGGAGCACGTGGAGGAGCCCACCGGAACACTGACCCTGTGCGGCTTCTCCACGGCTGCCGGTGTACTGCTTCCTCCCACCATGGCGAGCCTCAACGAGGCCTATCCCCACCTGCGCACCCAGGCCATCGAGGCCGAGCCCGCCGAATGCTATGACCTGGTGCTCTCCGGCACGGTCGACCTTGCCGTCGTGGTGCTCACCCCCACCACACCCCCCGTCTCCGACCCCCGCTTCGACCAGCTTCACCTGATCGACGACCCCCTCGACCTGCTGGTGCCCTTGGACCACCCGCTCGCCCGGAGATCGGAAGTACGCCTGTCCGAGACCGCAGCGGAGTCCTGGATCGTGGCGCGCCTCGGCACGACCTACCACCAACTGGTCATGACCGCCTGCGCCAGCGCGGGGTTCACCCCCGAAGTCGCCCACTACGTGAACGAGTGGGAGACCGGGACCGCCCTGGTCTCCCGCGGCTTCGGGGTGTGCCTGGTGTCGCGCCTGGCCCGCTGGTCGGACCGCTACCCGGTGGTGCGCATCCCCCTCTACGGCGATCCGGCCCCGACGCGGCGCGTCCTGGCCGTCACCAACGCCGGCGCTGCTTCGCGCAGGCCCCTGCGCCACGCCCTCGACTCTCTCGCTGAGACCGCGAACGACCTGGTCACCGCAATCCGAGAGCCCCGCTAGCCGGATCGGCACGCGCTTCTATCGCCGGGTTCACGACGGTTCGGCCAGTCCGGTCGTGCTGTCCGCGAGTGCTCGGATCTGCGCGGCGACGGTGTGCCGCACCCGCGCGGGGATGTCATGGCCGACGCCCGGCAGGGTGACCAGGCGCGCACCGGGGATCCGGGAGGCGATCGCGCTGGCCGCGCGCGGCCGGATCAGGGGGTCGTCCCGGCCGTGCAGCACCAGCGTGGGCGCCGTGATCGTGCTGATCGCCGGACCGTGCCACTGGGCACCGATCTGGCGGCTCTGCGCCTTGGTGTCACCGACGCCGATATCGGCGAGGCGTTCGGCCCGCTCACGCGCTTCCTGCTCGTCGAAGGGGTGGCCGGGCGCCGCGCAGAACCGGGCGATGTCGACGCTGGCCTGGATGGATCCCTCCCTGGTGTCGGGGTGGCCCATCCGGCTGGTCCGGACGAGGCCGGGCAGGTGGATGTAGCGCAGGGTGCCCAGCCCCGCCGCGTCGCCGGGGACCGCCGAGATCGAAGTAAGAGTGCGGACCCGACCGGGGTGGCGGACGGCGACGCGCTGCGCGACGGCACCGCCGAGTGACACACCGACCAGGTGCGCGGACTCCCAGCCGAGGGCGTCCATCACCGCGACGGCGTCGTCGGCCATGTCCTCGGCCGTGTACGCCTCGCCGCGCCTGCCCAGCAGCGCTTTGAAGGGCTGCTGGGTCTTGGTCGGTGGCAGGTAGGTCGACTCGCCGGAGTCCCGCTGGTCGTAGCGGGCGACCGAGAAGCCCTGCCCATCCAGTGCTTGGCACAGGTCGTCGGGCCACCACTGCCGACTGACCGCCAGACCCATGACGAGCAGGAGCGGCTCCCCCTCGTCCGCGCCGGTCAACGTGTCGTAGGCCAGCCGGACGCCGCCGTTCCGCGCCCACTGGGTCGAAGTCCACTTCGTGCCGCCCATGTTCTACCTCCACACATACTGCGATCACCGTTCTCAGTATCAGGATAGGGCATGCCTCCGCCGGAGCGAGCGCGAGGCAGAGGAACTGACCGGACGTGGGGCGGAGGAGCTAGACGACCCGCATGCGGCACGTCAGGGCGAAACCTCCGCGCGGGGTGGGCCCCGCGCTCATCTCACCCTGGAACTCCCGGCAGCGCTCGTGGATCCCGGCCAACCCGGTGCCCCATGCCACCGGCCCCTCAGAGGCCCCGTCGTTGCACACCCTCATGGTCACGGCGGAACGCAGCAAGGACAGGATCTCCTGCCCGGTGCGGGTATCGAGAGCACCGGTGGGCTCGTCCGCGAAGATGACCTCGGGCCGTGCCATCAACGCCCGGCACAGCGCGACGCGCTGCTGTTGACCGCCCGAGAGCTGGTGCGGGTGGCGGTCGATGTGCTCGCGCATACCGGTCCGCTCCAGGATGACCTCCAGCCACCCGGGGTCCACGGCACGCCCCGCCAATTGCAGGGGGAGCACCACGTTCTCGCGTCCGGTGAGCGCGGGGAGCAGGTTGAAACCCTGGAAGACGAACCGTTGCTGATGTCTTAAGCGAACATCAGCATTCCGTGCATTTCTGCACGAAAGGTCCGTGACGGTGTCACCACAACCTCAGCTGGGTGTCCTGACGCGGGCAGGAGTCCGCTGAGGTGGCGGCGCTACGCGACGTGACGGTTGATTTGCCAGCCGCGTCCTTCACCGCGATCATGGGCTCCTCGGGCTCCGGTAAGACCACCCTCTTGCAGTGCGCTGCCGGGCTGGCGGAACCCACCAAGGGCAGGGGCACTCTGGGCGAGACGGAGATCGCGGGTCTGGACGAGCGGCGCCTGGCTCCCCTCCGAAGGGAGCGGATGGGGTTGTGAGCTGTTCTGTGTTCCCTCAGCAACCAGCCACTCCTGTCAGCAAAGATCACTACGGCCGCAGGCCACCGTTGAAGAGCCAGGCACTCGGATCGGTTCGCCCCGGAGAAAAGAATCAGGGAGAGTTCGCCGATTCCCCCCACACCGGCCCGCCCGTCCCGCTAACGTCTTTCTCGAACGTGTGAACGAGGCGCCAGGAGGGGGTGGGACCCGTGGCCGAGACCGCCCCACACCAAGCCGAACAGCAATCGGAAGGCAAGAAGAAGCGCAAGAAGCGGGGGTTCCAGCCCCGCCCCGGGCACGCGGTCCAGGCCTACGTCTTCGCTCTGGACCCGGGGTCTGAGACCGAGCAGCGGCTGCGCTCGCACTGCGGAGGGGCCCGGACGGCCTTCAACTGGGCCCGCAACCACGTCCTGGCCACCTGGGACCAGCGCGCAGCCGAGGCCTCCTACGGGGTTGCTGAGTCCGAGCGCACCCCGTGGCGGTCCTGGTCGCTGCCCAGCCTGCGGCGGGCCTTCAACGCCACCAAACGCCAGGACCCCCGGTTCGCCACCTGGTGGGCCGACAACTCCAAGGAGGCCTACAACACCGGCCTAGCAGGCGCCGCAGCCGGCTTCGATGCCTATGCCGCCGCCAAGCGCGGCGATCGCAAAGGTCCGAAGGTGGGGGTGCCGCGGCCCAAATCCAAGCACCGGGCGCCCCTGTCCTGCCGCTTCACCACCGGTACGATCCGGTGTGAGGACTCCCGTCGTCATGTCACGTTGCCGGTGGTGGGGCGGGTGCGCACCCATGAGTCCACCCGCAAACTCCACCGCCGCCTGACCAACGGGACCGCACGCATCCTCTCGGCCACGGTCTCGCACCGGCGGGGCCGGTGGCAGGTCTCCTTCCAGGTCGAGATCGCCCGCGCCCCCCGTGTCCCGGCCCGGCCGCAGGGGGTGGCCGGGGTGGACCTGGGGGTCAAGTCCCTGGCGGTGGTCGCCGACACCGACGGGCGGGTGTGGCACGTGGCCAACCCCCGCCACCTGGACGGGGCACTGACCGACCTGCGCCGGGCCTCGCGCAGGGTGTCGCGGCGCCAGGGTCCGGACCGGCGCACCGGGCGCCCTCCCCCCAAGCGGTGGGTCCAGGCCAACCAGGCCCGAAACAAGGTGCACCACCGGGTGGCGAATGTGCGCACCAACGCGCTGCACCACCTGACCACCAGTGTGGCGCGCGAATACGGCACGGTGGTCATCGAAGACCTCAACGTGGCCGGGATGGTCAAGAACCGCCGCCTGGCCCGCCACATTCAGGATGCGGGGTTCGGGCAGATCCGCCGCCAACTGGCCTACAAAACCATCTGGAACGGCGGGCGCCTGGTGGTGGCCGACCGGTGGTTCGCCAGTAGTAAGACCTGCTCGGAGTGCGGGGCGACGAAAGCCAAGCTGCCGCTGCACATCCGGGTGTTCGACTGCGATGAGTGTCCCCTGGTGCTGGATCGGGACGTCAACGCAGCACGCAACCTCGCCGCCCTAGCGGCGCAGGTGGGCAGTACCGGTACCGGAGTGGCCGGAGACCGGGGAGCGAGAGCTCCGAAGGCCCGTGGAGCCGACCGTAAGACCCGCACCACCCGCACCCGCCGCAGAGCGGGTGCGGGGCGGGCCGGTGGCGCAAGACCGCACATGCGGACAGAAGCGGGACACCGTCGTCAGGACACCCAACCCAGGTTGTGGTGACACCGTCACGGACCTTTCGTAAAGAAATGCACGGAATGCTGATGGTTACTTACGACATCAGCAACGGTAGTCGGAGGCCACCACCACGGGAGCTGCGGCATACCGTTCGACGGTTGCTACCTGCTGGTCAGCGGAGTAGTAGATGAAGGCGAACGCGCTCACGAGCGTCGCCGCGATCGTCAGGACGATCGTCGCGCCCAGAACGGTTCCCGGCCGGTGGCGTACAGAACGCCATCCCAGCCATACCGGCGTCGCAAGCATGGAGGATCCCTCGTTGATCGCCTGGGCGGCGGCACGTGGGCAGGCAGAGCGCCGACGGACCCGGTGGCCGGGTCAGTGGTCGTACACCTTACCGATGGCCGGGCGCCCCTCTCCCGGGTCTCCAGGGCCCACCTCGAACATCCGCGCTGTTCGCCCGGCGTTGGAAATACGGACCATTTCCTTCATGTGGCCGGGAAATCGGGCCGACGGATGGACAGCCCGGGAAAGGCGAAGCTGGGAGATGGCCGGGGAACTGGTCAGACTTGCCATAAGCAGGGCACTTTGCCACTTCCGCTATCCTTCGCGCATCCTCGTTTTCCTCGAAGCCAAGAGGAACCCTACGAGAGGCCTCAGCGGTCGACACGGGAGATTTTCATGTCTTCTGTGTGTGCGACTCACACGAGAACGACGGTCTCCAAGTTCAGTCCCCTGACCTGGCAAGAACGGATCGGGGCGGCTACCGCACAGCCTTGCCCGCAATGCGCGGGAGCCGGGGCATCCAGCAGAGCGTCGTCACAGCCGCGGCAACCGCGGCCATGGCGACGAACGCCCCCGCGTACCCCAGGCCGCCGATGACCCACCCGAGCGCCACCGCGCCGAGCCCCAGACCTCCGTCATAGGCGATGTTCCAGACAGTGCTCGCCGTGCCACCGCGTCCCACGCCCAACCTCTGGACGGTGACCACGAAGGAGTCGTTCTGGCACGCCCCGAAACCGGCCCCCAGGAGCGCAGCCCCGAGCAGCAGCACCCAGGTCGGTCCGTCCAGCGACCCGGCGATGAGGACGCATCCGAGGGCTCCGGTGAGCACCGAGGCCGTCAGAAGCCGCGCCGGCCCGTACCGGTCACCGATCGCGCCCGCCCCGAGCCGCCCGACCACCAGCGCGACCGACGCCGCAAGCAGGGCGAGCGTCACGGCTCCCGCCCCCGGGCCGGACACCGGAAGAAACGTGGTCACCGCCCCGAACGAACCCGCCGTCACTAGGAACAACACCATCGGCGCCGCGATCGCGCGCATGTCGCCCACCGACACCAGGTGGAACGATCCGCGGTTCTCTCCGGGCAGGCGGACCGCCAGTACCGCTCCAAGCAGGCTGGCCGCACCGGCAGCTCCGAAGACGAGGGAGAAGCCCCACGTCTGGGCGATCCACACCCCTCCGGCCAGCGCGGCGAGGTTCGGCAGCGCGGCGGCGACCCCGTAGTAGGAGGCCGCGGTCGAGAGCCTGCCCTCCGGGGCCAGATCCGCGACCAGGGTGGCCCCGGCCACGACGACGAAGGCGAAGCCGATGCCCCGGACCACGGTGATCGCCATGATCGGCGCGACCTCCGTGGACATTGCGTAGAGCGGGGTGGGTGCTCCCAGCAGCACAGCACCGAAGACCATCATCGTGCGCAGCCGGATGAGGGCGAACAGCCACGGCATGGCCACCTGGGTGCCCACCGTGGCCGCCATCATCACACCCGTCATCGCACCGACCAGCACGCTGGCCGCGCCGCCCTCGGAGGTCCAAAGAGGCACCACGGACAGCAGGGCCGCGTAGTTGACGAAGGCCAGGAAGGTCACGACCAGCAGGATGACGAGCCTGTCGCCCCGCCTTCCGTCCGCGCTTGGCGTCCGTCGCGGGTTCTCACTGCGCTGTCCACTCACGGGTCCAGCGTCCGACTCGGAACGCTATCGCGTCAAACAATGATTCATGATTGACTCCATTGCAAAAATAAATAGCCCCTGTTCCAGACGGCTTGGAGGCACCGTGGACACCCGACTCCTGCGCAGTTTCCTCGCGGTCGCGCGTCTGGGCAGTTTCACCGACGCCGCGTCGGAACTCGGCTACACCCAGTCCACGGTGACCAGCCACGTGCAGAAGCTGGAACGGCAGCTGGACGGCTGCCTGCTGGACCGCCTCCCCACCGGGGTGGCCGTCACCGACGTCGGCGCCCGGCTCGTCCCGCGCGCCGAAGAGGTCCTCTCCGCGGAGGGGCGGCTCCGCGCGGCCTCCTGCGGCAGCGGCCGCCCGTCAGGAACCGTACGCCTCATGGCCCCCGAATCTCTGTGCACGTACCGGCTTCCGGCGATCATCAGCGCTGTCCGCGGGGTGGAGCCCGAGGTCCAGGTATGGGTCACCCCGGGCGGCATCGACGACGCCCTGGATGCGGTGCGCCGGGGAACGGTGGACCTCGCGCTGGCGATGGAGCCCCAGGAACCACCCACGGAGCTGAAGGTTGAGCCCGTCGGCACCGAAACTCTGGTCCTTCTCGACCAAGGCACCCCAAGTGGGGGTGCCGAGGGAGGGAGCACCGGGACCGAGGGCACGGGGACGTGGGCGCAGCTGACGCGCCGGGACGCTCTGCTGATCGAAGAGGGGTGCGGCTATAGCGACGACGTCGCCGACCAGCTCGCCGCCACCGGGGAGGCACCCGGACGCCGGTCGCGGTTCGGCAGCGTGGAGGCCATCAAACGCTGCGTCGACGTCGGTCTCGGTTGGACCGTGCTGCCGCGGATCACCGCGGAGTCCGAGATCCGCTCCGGCACGCTGAGGGTCCTCGACGGTCCCCCGCTCACGGACTGCGGGGTCCACATCATCGCCCACCCCCGACGCCACCAGAGCCCCGCAGTGGGCGTCGTCGCCGAACAGCTGCGCCGGGTCTGGCGGGATTCGTCCGCCTGACGGTCAGCACCTGCCCAGTTGTCGAAGATCCGCCCCGCGGTGCGGTGTCGCCCGGTTCTTGCCACCAAGAGCTACCGCACCGCGTGGGTCGCCGCCGGTCAGGCGGTAGCGTCATCCGCCGTTTCGGCACGGCCGATCCCTCGGGTGAGCAGCCCGGCCAGGACGAGTCCCGTGGTGGCCATGACGCTCGCGATGATGAACGGGTCCCCGAAGCGGGCCATCAGCGGGGAGAACCCGAGGCCGATGTAGAGCGCCACGCCGACCGCTCCGCCGAGCTGGTCGGAGGCGCGCTGGATGCCCGATGCGATGCCGGCGTTCTCCTCGGTCACCCCGGACACCGCCGCGTACTGGAGCCCGACCAGGCCGAAGCCCATGCCCACCGCGATGAGCAGCATCGCCGGAATCAAGGTCGGCGCGGAGGCACCGAACCATGCGGTCGTCGCGAAGGAGAGGATGCCGAGCGCCGTCGACGTGATCCCCGTGCGCGCGACGACGGCGGGCCCGGCTTTCTCCATCACGCGTGGCACGAAGGTCACCACCGCGATGAGCGCGATCGCCAGCGGTAGCAGCATCAGCCCTGCTTGAAGGGGTGAGAGGCCGATCCGGTCCTGGAGGTACAGCGTGAACAGCAGGAACGAAGTCGACAGCGCCGCGCTCAGGCACGCGGTCGCGGCGTTGGCGGACAGCCGTCCCGAGTTCCGGAGGAAGCTGAGCGGGACCATCGGGTCGGCGGCGCGGCGCTCCACGACGACGAGCAGCACCGCCGCGGCCACGGCGGCGGCCAGTGCCACGAGCGGCAGCGTGCCGATGCCGGTACCGCTGCCCTCTCCCGCCTCGACGACACCGAAGACGAACAGCAGGGGCGCCGCGGTGAGCAGCAGGGAGCCCGCGACGTCGAGCGGGACCCGGGAGGGGCGGTGGGCCGCCGGGACGACCGTGAGGACCCCGACGAGTGCGATCGCGATGAACGGAACGGTTACCAGGAAGATCCAGCGCCACCCGAAGAGCTCGGTGATGACCCCGGACATCACGAACCCGACGACGAGCCCGCTGCTGGCCACCGCCGCCCAGATGCCCAGCGCCTTGGATCTGCGCGGACCCTCCGGGAAGAGCACGATGATGCTCGCCATCGCGGCGGGCAGGATCAGCGCCTCACCAACGCCTTGGAGCAGGCGTGCGGTCACGAGCCACTCGAAGGTCGGGGCGAGGCCCGCAAGCAGGGAGGCCCCGCCGAAGATCCAGGTGCCGGCGATCAGGACCCGACGTCGGCCGAACAGGTCGGCGAGGCGCCCTCCCAGCATGAGGAGGCCGCCTCCGGTGATGGTGTAGGCGACCACGACCCACGTCAGCTGCCGGGTCTCGACCCCGAAGTCCGCCCCGATCGATGGAAGCGCGATGTTGACGACGGTGACGTCGATGGCGATCACGAACTGCAGCATCGACAGGAACGTCAGCGCGACCCAGGGCCGCGCGGAGCCGGCGTCACGCCGGGCATCTTGGTGTTTTGATGTGAAAGACACAGGTGTCTACCGCTCGGAAGAGATGTTCCGGGCAGCATTCAGAAGCCGCCCGCTGACACAGTCCTGGCGGCAAGACGCTGATGTGGGATCGAGCGCCGCCGCTAGAAGCGGCGGAACTCCGTGAAGGCGATCGGGCTGCACATGGGGGTCATGCTAGCCGCGTTCGGGCAGGCGGGTCGCCCCGTTTTTCACCTGCCCGAACGGCGGCGCGCGGAGGCGCGGTCAGACCGTCGCGCGCAGCAGCGGGATCCGCTGTGCGACGGCCACCAGGAGGAGGCTGATGGCAGCGGTCGCGATCGCGTAGCCGCTCGCCGCCATCAATGCCTGGGTGCCCTCGAAGGTGCCGCCGATGTCGCGCAGTGTGTTCAGGACCATGACGTGTACAAGGTAGACGCCGAAGCTCAGACCGGACAGCGCACCGACGGCCTTGGTCGCCCTGGTCGCCACGGGTCCGGTGGCCTCCGCCAAGCGTAGTCCGCCGGCGCGCAGCAGCAGGTAGGCGCCCACACCCGCGAGCACCATCGGCGGGGACAGGAAGTCGTACACGTACTCGCCGCCGGTCCCCCATTCCCCCTGCACCATGGTGGCCACCCACGCGCCCACCGCGATGACGGTGACTCCCACGGTGAAGGAGACGGCACCGAAGCGGGTCGCCCGAGGGGTGGGCTCACTGTGCAGCAGCAGGTACCCGAGCAGGTAGAAGCCGAGGAAGGGCACGAAGTGCGTCACGGCGGTCACGCCGCCGGCGCCGTCGACCATGGCGAGGATCTGGTCGATGATGCCCACGGCCAGCGACACTCCGGCGAACCACCAGAGCCCGGAGCGCGACGTGTGGGCCACCACCGTCCGCAGGAACGGCGTGAACAGGTAGAGGCCGGCGATGATGTACAGGAAGTACAGGTGGATCGAGGGCGATCCCGAAGCGGCCTGGCCGACGGCGTCGGAGAAGCTGATGTCGTCGCGCCACCGCATCCAGAGCAGGTAGCCGGCGGTCCACACGATCAGGGGCACACCGATCTTGGCCCACCGCTTGCGGTAGAAGGCCCCAGGGCTCTCGTCCCGCGGGCGCAGCAGCAGGGCCCCGCTGAGCATCACGAACACCGCCACGCACCAACGCAGCGCGGAGTCCAGGACGTTCGCGACCCACCAGGGCGGGGTGTTGAGGTCCGCGTAGGCGGTGCTCACCAGCGGCGAGATCGTATGCACGATCACGACGGCCGCGGCCGCGACGACCCGGGCAAAATCGATCCAGCTCGTTGCCGGGGCGGGGGCGGTCGGCGCCGGCGCTGGGCGGCTCACGGGGGTCTGATCGACACGCATATCTCTTATCGATACCACTTCGTTATCTTCGGGTTCAACCCGATTCGCGGTAGCGAGACCAACGCCACCCGCGTCTGCACAGTTCTCACACAGGAGCGAACGGCCGTCACCTTGGCTGCTCTGCCCGCGGCGATCACCGTTCGCCGCATGACAGTACCGGCCGATCGCGCCAGGACACTACCCCAGGGCACGAAGTGGCCTGACGCGTCCTCTCACGGAGGCGGGTGAACCGGCCCCCTCCGTCCAGCTATGCCGGAGAGCCGCCCCAACGGAAACCGGCCCGACCAAGGCGGTCGGGCCGGTTCCGGATCCGGGTGCCGCTCATGGAGGAGGGCACACGAACGCGGACTTAGGCGATCTCGAACCGGTCAGCGTTCATGACCTTGGTCCACGCCGCGACGAAGTCCTGGACGAACTTCTCCTTGGCGTCGTCGGAGGCGTACACCTCGGCCACGGCGCGCAGCTCGGAGTTGGAGCCGAACACCAGGTCGACGCGGCTGCCGGTCCACTTGACCGCACCGGAGTCGTCCTTGGCCTCGAACGTCTGCGACGTCTCGGAGTTCTCACCGGTCGGCGCCCAAGTGGTGCCGAGGTCGAGCAGGTTGGCGAAGAAGTCGTTCGTCAACGTGCCCGGCTTGTCGGTGAGCACACCCACGTCGGAGTTGTCGTAGTTGGCGCCCAGCACGCGCAGGCCGCCCACCAGGACGGTGGTCTCCGGCGCGCTCAGGCCCATCAGGTTCGCCTTGTCGAGCAGCAGGTACTCGGCGGGCAGGCGGTTCTGCTTGCCGTAGTAGTTGCGGAAGCCGTCGGCGACCGGCTCGAGGTAGGCGAACGACTCGGTGTCCGTCTGCTCGGCCGTGGCGTCCACGCGGCCCGGGGTGAACGGGACGGAGACGTCCTGGCCGGCCGCCTTGGCGGCCTGTTCAACACCGACACCGCCGGCGAGCACGATCACGTCCGCGAGGGAGACCTTCTTGGCGGAGGAGGCGTTGAACGCGTCCACGACGCCTTCCAGCTTGGCGAGGACGCCGCGCAGCTCGGCCGGGTTGTTGACCTCCCAGTCGATCTGCGGCTCCAGGCGGATGCGGGCGCCGTTGGCGCCGCCGCGCTTGTCGCTGTCGCGGTAGCTCGACGCCGAGGCCCACGCGGTGGACACGAGCTGGGCGACGGACAGACCGGACTCGGCGATCTTCGTCTTCAGCTCGGCGATCTCGGCGTCACCGATGACCTCGCCCTCCTGGGCGGGCAGCGGGTCCTGCCAGATCAGCGTCTCCTCGGGGACCTCCGGGCCGAGGTAGCGCGCCTTCGGGCCCATGTCACGGTGGGTCAGCTTGTACCAGGCGCGGGCGAACGCGTCGGCGAAGGCCTCGGGGTCCTCGTAGAAGCGGCGCGAGATCGGCTCGTAGACCGGGTCGACGCGCAGCGACAGGTCCGTGGTGAGCATGGTCGGCTTGTGCTTCTTGGTGGCGTCATGGGCGTCGGGGATGATCTCCTCGGCGTCCTTGGCGACCCACTGGTTCGCGCCGGCCGGGCTCTTCGTGAGCTCGTACTCGTACTCGAACAGGTTCTTCCAGAAGCCCTGGCCCCACTGCGCGGGCGTGGTGGTCCAGGTGACCTCGAGACCCGAGGTGATGGTGTCGCCCGCCTTGCCGGCACCGTGCTGGTTCTTCCAGCCCAGGCCCTGCATCTCCAGACCGGCCTCTTCGGGGTCGGCCTCGAGGTTGTCGTCCGGGGCGGCGCCGTGGGTCTTGCCGAAGGTGTGACCGCCGGCGATGAGGGCGACCGTCTCCTCGTCGTTCATCCCCATGCGGCCGAAGGTCTCGCGGATGTCGCGAGCGGCGGCCATCGGGTCCGGGTTGCCGTTCGGGCCCTCCGGGTTGACGTAGATGAGGCCCATCTGGACGGCGGCCAGCGGCTTCTCGAGCTCACGGTCGCCGGTGTAGCGCTCGTCGTCGAGCCAGCCGGTCTCGGGACCCCAGTAGACGTCCTCGTCCGGCTCCCACACGTCCTCGCGGCCGCCGCCGAAGCCGAAGGTCTCGAGACCCATCGACTCGAGCGCGACGTTGCCGGTGAGGATGTAGAGGTCGGCCCAGGAGATGTTCTGGCCGTACTTCTTCTTGACCGGCCACAGCAGACGGCGGGCCTTGTCCAGGTTGACGTTGTCCGGCCAGCTGTTCAGCGGCGCGAACCGCTGCTGGCCGGCGCTGCCGCCGCCACGGCCGTCGTGCGAGCGGTAGGTGCCCGCGCTGTGCCAGGCCATGCGGATCATGAGCGGGCCGTAGTGCCCGAAGTCGGCCGGCCACCAGTCCTGGGAGGTGGTCAGGACCTCGGCGATGTCCGCCTTCACGGCGTCCAGGTCAAGGGCCTCGAAGGCCTTCGCGTAGTCGAAGTCCTTGCCCAGCGGGTTCGACACGGGGGTGTTCTTGGCCAGGATCTTCAGGTTGAGCTGGTTCGGCCACCAGCCGCGGTTGCCACCGCCGGCGGTCGGGTGCGGGGCCCGGGCACCGTGCGCGACCGGGCAGCCGCCGCCCTGGTTCTCCGCGGGTGTAGGCGCGACTACATCGTTGTTCTCAGACATCGACTTCCTTAGGGAAGGGGTGAACTTGCTGTTTCAGGGGCTGTGTGCGCTGAAGCACTCGGCGCACTCGCCCCAATAGACGACTTCGGCTTCGTCGATCGCGAAGCCGTGGCCGTGGGACGCTGTCAGGCAGGGTGCGTGGCCGACGGCGCACTCGACGTCGGCGATGGCACCGCAGGACCGGCACACGACGTGGTGGTGGTTGTCCCCGACCCGCGTCTCGTATCGGGCCACGGTGCCCTGTGGCTGGATGCGTCGCACCAGCCCCGCACTGGTCAGCGCCTTGAGCACGTCGTAGACGGCCTGGTTGGACACCGTGCCGAGGTTCCCCCGCACGACGTCGATGATCGACTCCGTGTCCGCGTGGGGGTGGTCGTGCACGGCGGTCAGCACCGCTAACCGAGGGCTCGTCACCCGCAGGGCGGACTCGCGCAGCATCTGCTCGAAATCCGAAGGGGTTGGCATGCCTCGAAGTCTGCCGCGTTTTCTGGAGTAAGTCAAGTTTTGTACTCAGTCCGTTGTAGGACCGAAGGTCCCGACTTTCACTCGCATGACCAGGACTTACGGCACTCCTCCGGCCTGGAGTCCCCCCGGCCGGGGACCGCTGCGAGACTCGGGTACGAGGACCACCCCCGATCTCAAGGAGCCAGCTCTTGTCGAACGAACACCCGCCCGCGACCGGCGAATCCCAGACCGTGGACATCGAGGAGATGACCCCCGACCTCTTCGACGCCCAGTTCCGCGCCCAGAACGACAGCTCCCTGCTCAGGGACCTGTGGGCACGCGCGTGGGGTGAGCAGTACCCCTCTGAGGTCCGCCCGTTCAGCGGGTGCCCGTGGCGCCTGCTCGGACTTATGGTCGCGGCACTGCGCCCCGCACCCGGAACCACCTTGGTGGACCTCGGATGCGGCCTCGGGGGTCCGGGGCTCTGGCTGGCGCGGGCGACCGGAACCCGGCTGACGGGAGTGGACTGGTCCCCCGTTGCAGTGGAGATCGCACGGGAACGGGCCGATGCGTGGCTGCCCTCGGGGCGTGCCGAGTTCCGCACCGGCACCTTCGCCGACACAGGGCTCCCCGAGGCATCGGCGGACACGGTGGTCAGCGTCGACGCCCTGGTCCTGGCTCTGGATCCGGACGCCGCGTTCAGGGAGGTGCGGAGGATCCTGCGCCCCGGGGGCCGCCTACTGTTCACCGCGGCCGAGCCGAGGGATGGTGTGGGCGACGGCGGGGCCACCGTGTTGGCGGAGCCGCTGCGTGCGGCCGGACTCGTACCGGGGCCGCGGCACGAACTACCGGGCGAACCGGAGGCGTGGGGGCGGCTCTACGCGTTGATCCGCGAACACGAGCGGGAACTGCGCGCGGAGATGGGCGACCGGGCTACCGAGACCCTCCTCACCGAAGGCAGGGTGCTCGGGCCCCATCTGGAGAGCCTCACGTGGGGCGCGATCGAGGCGACCGCTCCCGCCTGACCAGCCGGCTCGGCCCCGGACCCGGTCACACGTCCGCCCCGCTCGGTGAACCGGGCGGGGCGGACGGAAGCGGTGGGCGGCGGGCCGCCCGGTTCCTATGACACGTCAGTCGGTGCCGGCCTCGATGGCCGCGTAGTCGAGCAGGTCGTCCTCGGAGCCCTGGCCCCGGGAGGCGATGGTCTCGGCGCCGCCCTCGGGCATCGCGCCGATCAGGCCGGTCGAGGCGGCCTGGGCGGCGCCGATCGACGTCGGGTGCGAGTCGCCGACCATGCCCAGGGCGGAGTACTCCTCCAGCTTGGCGCGGGAGTCGGCGATGTCGAGGTTGCGCATGGTCAGCTGGCCGATACGGTCGCTCGGACCGAACGCGGAGTCCTCGGTGCGCTCCATGGACAGCTTGTCCGGGTGGTAGCTGAACGCCGGGCCGGTGGTGTCCATGATCGAGTAGTCGTCCCCTCGCCGCAGGCGGAGGGTCACCTCGCCGGTGACCGCAGTGCCCACCCAGCGCTGCAGGGCCTCGCGCTGCATCAGGGCCTGCGGCTCCAGCCAGCGCCCCTCGTACATGAGCCGGCCGAGGCGGCGCCCCTCGTTGTGGTAGGTGGCGAGGGTGTCCTCGTTGTGGATGGCGTTGACCAGCCGCTCGTAGGCGGCGAACAGCAGTGCCATGCCCGGGGCCTCGTAGATACCGCGGCTCTTGGCCTCGATGACCCGGTTCTCGATCTGGTCGGACATGCCCATGCCGTGGCGGCCGCCGATCGCGTTGGCCTCGAGGACCAGCTCGACGGAGGTGGCGAAGGTCTTGCCGTTGAGACTGACCGGACGGCCCTTCTCGAAGCCGATCGTCACGTCCTCGGTTGCGACCTCGACCTCAGGGTCCCAGAACCGCACTCCCATGATGGGGTCGACGATCTCGATACCGGTGTCGAGGTGCTCGAGCGCCTTGGCCTCGTGTGTGGCGCCCCAGATGTTGGCGTCGGTCGAGTAGGCCTTTTCGGTGCTGTCCCGGTAGGGCAGGTCCCGTGCGACCAGCCACTCCGACATCTCCTTGCGGCCGCCGAGCTCGGTGACGAACTCAGCGTCCAGCCACGGCTTGTAGATGCGCAGGGAGGGGTTGGCGAGCAGGCCGTAGCGGTAGAACCGCTCGATGTCGTTGCCCTTGTAGGTGGAGCCGTCGCCCCAGATCTGGACGCCGTCCTCAAGCATGGCCCGCACCAGCAGGGTGCCGGTGACGGCCCGGCCGATCGGTGTGGTGTTGAAGTACACGCGGCTACCGGAGCGGATGTGGAACGCTCCGCAGGCGAGAGCGGCGAGACCTTCCTCCACCAGGGCCTCACGGCAGTCGACAAGGCGGCCGAACTCCGCCCCGTAGTCGGTGGCACGACCGGGCACCGAGGCGATGTCGGGTTCGTCGTACTGGCCGATGTCGGCGGTATAAGCGCAGGGGACCGCGCCCTTCTCGCGCATCCACGCGACCGCTACGGACGTGTCGAGGCCTCCAGAGAAGGCAATTCCGACACGTTCACCGACAGGCAGGGAAGTGAGCACCTTGGACATGCAAAAAGTATGCACGTAAATGTATGAACATGCAAACTGCGGCCGTGACCACGGGTTTGATCACCGCCACACTAGATCTGGACGGGCCGTAGCGGCACGCGGCAACACCGGACGCGCACCTTCGGACCTGGCAGGCACACACCATCCTCGGATCAGGACCGGCGGGCTCGGCCCCTCAGGGCGGGAGGAGGGCACGCACTCCGTGACTGGCACTGGTGCGGACGAACGCGCAGTCGTCCAAGCGCTCGGCACCGCCCGTGTCCACGGTGAGGCGGACCCCGTCCTCGATCCGGTAGGGCCGCGACGCCACCACCGAACCCACGGCCCTGCGCAGCCGTGAGACCTCCGCCCGGGTACTGACGACGTGGTCCTCGTCCCCGTGAAGCGCCCGGCTCAGGTCCGACGCGCTCAAGCCGGCCGGCCCCGCCAGGTACAGCGACAGCAGGATCTCGGCGTGCCTGGTGCTCAGCGGGCTCCGCCAAGGGGCGCGCCCGCCGGTGACCTCGAGCGCGGGCGGCCCGGACAGGTCCAGTCTCAGCGCCACCGTGGCCGTGTCACCGCACGGGCGCACCAACCAGCCTCCCCTAACCGGCTCCGGCAAGCACACCCCCAGGCCGGGCACGGTGAGCGCCCGGTCCTCCACCGGAGCGGCGACACGCTCCCGGGCGGCGATCCCCGCACTGTGCGCCACCCAACCGTCCTCGTCGACGAGTAACAGGGGCCCGGAAGCGCCCGCTACCCTCGGCCCCGCGGACGCCCGCAGCCGCTCGAGGCTCTGCTCGTGGTAGCGGGCCAGGCGCATCTCGGCCAGGCGCACGGCGCTCGCGACGAGCGCGCCGACCAGCGGGTGCAGGGTCAGCGCCGGACCACTGACATCGACGACCCCGAGCATCGCCCCGGTCCGGGGGTCGTGGACCGGCGCGGCGGTGCAGTACCAGGGGAGCTGCCCCTTCTCGAAGTGCTCGGCGGCGAACAGCTCCACCGGCTGGGCTTCGGCTATGGCGGTGCCGATCGCGTTGGTGCCCACCGCTCGCTCCGTCCAGGAGGCCCCCTCCCCGAAGCCGAGGCTGTCTGCACGCATCCGAATCCGGGTGGCGCCGTCCCGCCAGAGGATGACACCGTCGGCGTCGGTGATCACCATGAGGCACTGCGAGGCCTCCGCGACGTCGGCGAGCATCCGGCGCAACTCGTCCACCACCGGTGCCAGCGGGGACTCTCGGCGCCTGCGCTCGATCTGGTCGAGGGGGAGAACGAGCCGGGGGTTGGCGCCGTCGGGGTCGACACCCATATCCAGCACCCGCGACCAGGAGCGGGCAACGAGGGTGCGCGGGTGTTCGGGGGGCCGGTCCCCGCCGATGACCGCGCTGCGGGTCCGGTGCAGGGACCGGGCGTGGGCGGGCAGGTCGGTGCCGGGAGCGATCGCGTTGAAGCCTCTCACGACTCACCGTCCTCGCGAAGTCCGTCCTTGGGTGCGCGGATGCGCCGATACCCGGGGGTCCACCACTCCGTGCGGCCGCCCCGTGCAATCATCCGCAACCCTGTGCGCCGCACACCCCTTTGGCCTGTGATGGCAGTCACATTACGCCAAGGAGGCTGTCCCATGACACTCTTCACCGAATCCGAGGCGGAATCGTCAGGACTGTCCACGCCCCAGCGACGCGTCGACGCGTGGCTCGCGGACTTCGATGCCGCGCTTACCGCCCGCGACACCCGACGGGCGGCGGGGATGTTCGCCGCCACGAGCTTCTGGCGCGACCTGGTCGCGTTTACCTGGAACCTGCGGACCGTCGAGGGTCCCGAAGGCGTGGCGGACCTGCTGGAGTCCGTCCTCGACGCCGCGGACCCGTCGGGCTTCCACACAGAGGAGGAACCGACCGAGAGCGACGGGGTGGTCGAGGCCTGGATCGGTTTCGAGACCGCGGTCGGCCGCGGACGCGGGCACCTGCGCCTGACCGAGGAGGGTGCGTTCACCCTCCTCACGACCCTCTACGAGCTCAAGGGGCACGAGGAGTCAGCGGGCGCATCGCGCCCGCTAGGTACGGTGCACGGGGCCCGCAGCGACCGGGTGACCTGGGCCGAGGCCCGCGAGGCCGAGGTCGAGGAGATGGGCCGTAGCCGCCAGCCTTACGTGGTGGTGGTCGGCGGCGGCCAGGGCGGGATCGCACTCGGGGCCCGGCTCACCCAGCTCGGCGTCCCGTACGTGGTGGTCGACCGCCACGCCCGGCCCGGCGACCAGTGGCGCAACCGGTACAAATCGCTCTGCCTGCACGACCCCGTCTGGTACGACCACCTCCCCTACCTGGACTTCCCGCGCAACTGGCCCGTGTTCGCCCCCAAGGACAAGATCGCGGACTGGCTGGAGATGTACACCAAGGTCATGGAGGTCAACTACTGGTCCTCCACCACCTGTGAGAGCGCCGCCTACGACGAGGAGAGCGGCGAGTGGACCGTTGTCGTCGACCGAGACGGCGAGGAGCTCACGCTGCGTCCCAAGCACCTGGTGCTCGCTACCGGCATGTCCGGCAAACCCAACGTGCCCGAGCTCCCGGGACAGGACCGGTTCGGCGGGGAGCAGCACCACAGCTCCCAGCACCCCGGTCCGGACGCCTACCGGGGCCGCAGGGTCGTAGTCGTCGGGTCGAACAACTCGGCCTTCGACATCTGCGGTGCGCTGTGGGAGAACGGCGCCGACGTGACGATGGTGCAGCGCTCGTCCACGCACATCGTGCGGTCCGACTCCCTGATGGACCTCGGGCTCGGCGACCTCTACTCCGAGCGCGCCCTGGCCGCGGGCATGACGACGCACAAGGCCGACCTGACCTTCGCATCGCTTCCGTACCGGATCATGCACACGTTCCAGCAGCCGATCTACGCCGCGATCAAGGAGCGCGACCGGGACTTCTACGAACGCCTGGCGAGGGCCGGGTTCCGGCTCGACTGGGGCGACGACGAGTCCGGGCTGTTCATGAAGTACCTGCGCCGGGGGTCGGGCTACTACATCGATGTGGGCGCCGCCGACCTCGTCGCCAACGGGGACGTGCAGCTCGCGCACGGCCAGGTCCGTGAGCTGACCGAGGACTCCGTGGTTCTCGAGGACGGCACGGAGCTCCCGGCCGACCTCGTGGTGTACGCGACCGGCTACGGATCGATGAACGGCTGGGCCGCCGACCTGATCAGCCAGGAGGTCGCCGACCGGGTCGGGAAGGTGTGGGGCCTCGGTTCGGACACGGCCAAGGACCCCGGCCCGTGGGAGGGCGAACAGCGCAACATGTGGAAACCCACCCGGCAGGAAGGACTCTGGTTCCAGGGGGGCAACCTGCACCAGTCACGGCACTACTCGCTGTACCTCGCGCTCCAGCTCAAGGCCCGCCACGAGGACATCCCCACCCCCGTGTACGGGCTGCAGGAGGTGCACCACCTGAGCTGAGCACGGGAGGACCACGGGGGCGCCGCCCGGGAATCCGGTTACCCGGGCGGCTTCCGGGTACACCGCAACTCCAACCGCAGTGCCGACCAACCCCCCCGGAGGCACCGTGTTCGCGATCACCGCGGCGGTCCTGTTCGGAATCGCCCTTCTCCTGGAGCTCCTCGGCCAGAGCATCGAGGGTTTCGTTACCCCCACGACGATGGCTCTCGCCGGACTGGCCTTCCTGGCCGTGCACATGGCCGGGTACGGGACCCGGTCGAGCCGCCGACGGCGCTGACCCGCCAGAGCGGCCCCCGCCACCGTCCGGTGACCCCTCGGCCGGAGCCGGGGGGCGCCGCCGCTGCACACGGCATACCGGTGATGCCCTGCGGGTTCCCGGCGGGTAACGTCGGGTGCCGACCCCCGGTCGACACCTCACACGCACCACCCCTGGCTTAGGAGCCGCATGATCGTCATCGGTGTTTCCTCCGGTACCTCGGCGGACGGGATCGACGTCGCCGCCGCCCGCATGGAGCTGGACGGCGACCTGGTGCGGCTCACGCCGATGGGCCACCTCACCCGCCCCTACTCCGCGCCCCTGCTCCACCAGATCCGTGAGGCGCTGCCACCAGCCCGGACCACGTTGGAGACCGTGTGCCAGCTGGACACACGCATCGGCCAGGAGTTCGGGGAGGCGGCCCGGAGCGGGATCGAGGAGTTCACCGACGGACGGGCCGACCTGGTCGCCACGCACGGACAGACCCTCTTCCACTGGGCCGAAGGCGGCACCGTGCACGGGACTCTCCAGCTCGGCCAGCCCGCGTGGATCGCCGAGGCCACCGGCCTTCCCGTGGTGTCGGACCTGAGGGTGGCCGACGTGGCCGCCGGAGGTCAGGGCGCCCCACTGGCGAGCACACTGGACCTGCTACTGCTCGGTGGGCACGCGGAACCCACCGCGGCGCTCAACCTCGGCGGGATCGCCAACGTCACGGTCGCACGCGGGGGGAGCCCGCCCCAGGCGTTCGACACCGGCCCGGCCAACGCCCTCATGGACGCCGCGATGCGCCTGGTCACGGAGGGCCGGGAGAACTTCGACGCGGGCGGCGCACTTGCCGGGGCCGGCCGCCCCGACCCCGCGCTGCTGGAATACCTGCTCGCCGAGCCGTACTACCAGCTGTCCCCGCCCAAGACCACCGGACTGGAGCTGTTCGGCCCCGACCACCTCGACGCCGCCCTGCGCGGCAGCGGCAAGACCCTGGGCACGAACCTCTCGGGCGCGGACCTGCTCGCCACCCTGGTGGAGGTCACCGCCGTCACCGTCGCGGACGCGCTGCGCCCCCTCGGTGTGGCCGAGGTCCTCGCCTCCGGAGGCGGCGCCCACAACCCTGTGCTGATGGAGCGGCTGGCCGACCGGCTCGGCCCCGCGCGGCTGGGCACCTCTGAAGACCTCGGGCTGGACAGCGACGCCAAGGAGGCCTACCTGTTCGCGCTGATCGGCCTCCTCAGCTGGCACGGGCTCGCCGGTTCCGTGCCGTCCTGCACCGGTGCCCGCAGGGCACCGATCGCCGGCCGCCTCACCCCGGGCGCCGGACCGCTCCGCATGCCCGAACCGGCCACCGTCACACCCCGGCGCCTGCGCGTCGAGAGTCCTGGCGCCTGAGCTGAACCGATCGCACCGCCCGACGGACGACTGGTTATCCTCTCATTACATGATGACCATCGACCGTACGTCGCCGATGCCGTACTACCACCAGCTCAAACAGATCCTGCTGGCCGACATCGAGCGCCGTGGACTCAGGGCCGGGGCGCGGCTCCCGGGAGACCACGAGCTGTGCCTCACCTACGACGTCTCCCGTACGGTGGTGCGCCAGGCGCTCACCGAGCTGGAGTACGCGGGCGTGATCGAGCGGCTCAAGGGGCGAGGCACTTTCGTGGCCGGACCCAAAGTGAACGAGGGCCTGGCCCAGTCGCTGACCGGCCTGTTCGAGGACGCCGAGGCGCGCGGTTCGCACCTGCGCAGCGAGGTGCGGAGCCTGGAGTCCCGCCGTGCGGACAGCCGGGTCGCCGCCGAGCTCGGGGTCGAGGTAGGGCACCCGGTGGTGCACATCGAGCGCCTGCGGTTCGTCGACGACGTCCCCTGGGTACTGACGGTGACCGACCTGCCCGAGGAGGTCGCTCCTGGACTGGTGGACGAGGACCTCACCGAACAGTCGCTGTACCGGCTCTTGGAGCAGTCCTACGGGGTGCGCCTTGCGCGCGGACGCCGCACGATCGAGGCGTCCGTGGCCAGCCCTTCGCTCGCCTCGGACCTGGGGGTGCGGGCGGGTTCCCCGGTGCTCGTGCTGAGGAGCCTGAGCGTGAACGCCGAAGAGCGGCCTGTGGAGAGCTTCGTGGCCTTCCACCGGGGCGACCGCAGCCGCATGGAGGTCGAGCTGACCCGTATTTCCGACCCGGGGTCCCCGCCGCGCCCGCTCATGATCGTCACCGACGAGGACTGACCTCCGCCCAGGCTCCCGCTGCCCAGGAGGGTGCCCCGCCCCCGGGCCGTCTGGCGGGGGCGGGGGGGCGGGGGTGGCGGAAGCTTCTCCGATGAGACTTGCGTCACTTGTAATTACAGGATTACACTCCCCGGAAATCTCCGCGCCATCGCAGACGGGGGCAATACACAGGGCGATGGCACACCCGAACGGGAGTGATCGACCCATGAGACGCCCCAGGACCGTTTCCCCAACCCTCGCCGGACTCGCCGTGGTACTTGCCCTCGCCATCGGCGTCATCGGCGGCCGGGCCGTCTTCGGCGGCGCCGCCACGGAGGAGGCCGCCGGGTCCGAGGCCGCCGGACTCCGTGTCGACGTCCTCGTCAAGGCCACCGACTCCGACTTCTGGCAGTCGATGCTCGCCGGGGCGGAGCAGGCCGGAGAGGACTTCGGCGTGGACGTCCACCTCACCGGCCCCACGTCCGAAGCCGACATCGAGGAGCAGGTGAGCATGCTCGAGGACTCGATCACCCGGGGGGTCGACGCGATCGTGCTGGCTCCCAACTCCTCCACTGCCCTCGACAGCACCATCGACCGCGCCCGCGACGCCGGGATCCCGGTGATCATCGCGGACAACGCCGTGGAGACCGATCACGACGGGTTCATCGGTACCGACAACATCAAGGCCGGCGAGCAGGCCGGCGAGCGCATGTGCGACCTGCTCGGCGAGCGCGGTGAGGAGGACGGACAGGTCCTGCACGAGTCCGGCGCTTCCGGCCAGCAGGTACTCATCGACCGCTTCGAGGGTTTCGAGCAGGGCCTGGCCAGCGGTTGCCCGGACGCCGAGATCACGCAGACCTTGGTGAACGAGAACGACATCAACACCGCCGTCACCGATGTGGCGGACGCCCTCAACTCCAACCCCGACCTGGCCGGTGTGTTCGCGGACAACAACACCTCCGGGACCGGCGCCGCACGCGCGGTGGACGAATTCGGTTCCGACGAGGTCTCCGTGGTCGCGTTCGACTCCGACCCCGCCGAGGTGGAGGCGGTCCGGGACGGCAGCATCGACGCGCTCATCGTGCAGAACCCCGTCTTCTTCGGCTACCAGGGCGTGGTTGAGGCCGCCATGACAGCTTCCGACCGCATCGCCCCGGTCCAGCTCGATCCGGGGGCGGTCGTCGTCGACATCGACAATATCGACGACGATGACCTGCAGGTCCTGCTCGACCCGCCCACCACGACCGGATAGCGGGTGGCGATGAGTGAGCGGCCACAGCGGCCCGACCCCCCGCGGTCCTCGGCGGAAAAGGCGTCGGCAGGGGGCAGGGCACCCGTCGTCGAGGCCGTGGGCCTCAGCAAGTCCTACGGTCCGGTGCGCGCCCTCGACCGGGTCGACCTGTGCCTCCTGCCCGGTGAGGTCCGCTGTGTCGCGGGCGAGAACGGGGCGGGCAAGTCGACTCTGATCCGGCTGCTCACCGGCGCCGAGCCCCGGGACCAAGGCACGTACGCGGTGGACGGAAAGGCCATCGGCCACCAACCCACGCCCGCCAGGCTGCGCGAGGCCGGTGTCGGAGCGGTCTACCAGGAGCTCAGCCTCCTGCCGCAGCTCAGCGTCCAGGACAACCTGCTGATGGGGCGCTTTCCGTCGGTCTTCGGCCTGGTCGACCGGCGGGGCCGGTCCCGTCTGGCCAGGGAGCGGCTGGCCCGCGTCGGTCTGGCGGACCTGCCGTCCGAAAGCGTCGTGGGCGACCTGCCCATGGCGACCAGGCAGCTCGTGGAGATCGCCAGGGTCCTCGGGGACGAGGCCCGTCTGGTGGTCTTCGACGAGCCCACCACCGCACTGTCGGACTCCGAGACCGCCGTGCTCCTGGGACACGTCCGCACACTGTCCGCCCAAGGCATCGCGGTCCTCTACATCACGCACCGCATCGAGGAGATGTTCGAGGTGGGCGACACCGTCACGGTGCTGCGCGACGGCTCACACGTCACCACCCGGCCGATCTCCGAGTTCACCCCGGGCAGTCTGGTGGAGGCGATGGTGGGACGGTCGGTCGACGCCCTCTACCCCGATCCGCGCTCCCCCGGCAGCACGCCGCGGCTGGAGGTGCGCGGCCTGACCGCACCCGCCTTCCCCGATCCCGTGGACCTCACGGTGAACTCCGGGGAGATCGTGGGCCTGGCCGGCCTGGTGGGGGCCGGGCGGACCGAACTGCTCCAGGCCGTCTTCGGCGCCGACGCCGTCCACGGCGGTGCGGTACTGGTCGACGGTACCGAGGTGCCGGGGAACTCTCCCAGGGCCGCGGCAGCACACGGCATCGGCATGCTCACGGAGGACCGCAAGGAGTCCGGGCTCTTGCCGGGGCTCTCCATCCGGGAGAACATCGCCATCGCCAGCTACACGCGGGGGTCCCGCTGGGGCTACCTGTCGCCGTCGTGGACGCGTCGGCACGCCGACGCCGCGATCGAGGGCCTCGGACTGCGGTACCGGGACCTGGACGATCCGGCGTCATCGCTGTCGGGCGGAAACCAGCAGCGCATGTTGCTCGCCCGATGGCTCGCCCTGGACGCCCGCGTCCTCCTCCTGGACGAGCCCACCAAGGGCGTCGACGTGGGTGCCAAGGCGGAGATCTACCAGCTCGTCGCCGGCCTAGCGGAACGGGGCATGGCGGTCCTGGTCGTCTCCTCCTACCTGCCGGAGCTGCTCGGCCTCTGCGACCGCATCACGGTCATGCGGGGCGGACGCCTCACCGCCGACCTCCGGGCGGCCGACACCTCCGAGGCCGAGATCGCCCGCCACGCCAGCCTCGACACCGCGGGTACCGACGGCGCCGGCGGCACCCCCGAGAGGTACGCAAGCTCCCCCGAGGGAGCCGACGGCACCGGGAAGCCCCGATCGGACGAGAAGGAGCGGCCCCATGACCACTGATTCCGGCAAGGAAGCGGTCAGCCAGGACGGGGACCGGGCGGGGTCCCGTTCCGAGGACGTCCTGACCGCACGGCAGATGCTCGGCCGGGGCGTCAACGGTATCCCCGTGCTGATCGTCCTCGTCCTGGCGCTCGCCCTGACCACGGACTCCTTCCTCACCCTCACCAACCTCGACAACCTCGGCCGCCAGGTCTCCATCTACGCGATCATCGCGATGGGGCAGCTACTGGTGATCCTCACTCGGGGGATCGACCTTTCCGTCGGATCCGTGGTGGGCCTGTCCGGCGTGATCGCGGCCACCGCCGTGTACGAGACCTCGGGCGCCCTCCCTGTGGCCGTCGCGATCCTGTTGGCGCTGCTCGCCAGTGCGGCGGTGGGCGCCACGAGCGGCCTGCTGGTCTCAGTGGTGCGCATCCCCGCCTTCATCGTGACGTTGGGCTTCATGGGCATCGCACGCGGGCTCACCCTGCTGATCTCGGGCGGACGCACCATCCAGCCGCTCCCGCCCGAATTCGTCGCTATCGCCAACAGCACGTTCCTCGGCCTGTCCAACCTGATCTGGATCACCCTCATCGTGCTGCTGGCGGTCACGTTCGCCCTCCGCCGCACGGTGTGGGGGCGCTACGTCTACGCGGTCGGCGCCAACGAGGAAGCGGCGCGCCTGTCCGGTGTCCCGGTACGCGCGGTGCAGATCAGCGTGTTCACCGCGTCAGGGCTGCTCGCCGGGGTCGCCGGGGTCCTGCTCGCGTCCCGCCTCGCCAACGGGGTCCCCACGGCGGGCACGACCTACGAACTCAGTGCGATCGCGGCCTGCGTGATCGGCGGCGCCAGCCTGTTCGGGGCGCGGGGGACCGCGCTGGGGGCGTTCCTCGGCGCGCTCATCGTCGGGATCCTCAACAACGGCGGGACCCTCCTCGGGATCGACCCCTTCTACCTCCAGATCGCGATCGGCGTGCTGATCCTCGTAGCCGTCGCCATGGACCAGCTGCAGTCGTACCGCCGCCGTACCCCGTCCAGGAAACCGCGCGCACAGGACGCGTCCGAACAGGGAGGAAGTACCGATGCCTGAGTTCACCGCCCGGCCCGTCCCACCGATGGGGATCACCGCCACCGCCGACCGCGCGGCCCTCGAACCCCGGGGACCGGTGCAGACCCGCAGGATGTCGGCGCTCGAAGGGCTCTTCGCCGACGCTGAGGCCTGGTCCGCGGCGGTCGAGGCGGGGGATCCCGTGGTCTACGAGGTCGCGTCCTCACCCGTACCCGAACTGGCCGGGGAGCTGCCCCAGTCCATCACCACCATCCACCCGGGCACGGTCGGCGGCGAGCTGCACATGACCAAGGGCCACCAGCACACGAAGGCACGCGGTGAGATCTACGTGGGCCTGTCCGGCGTGGGCGGGCTGCTGATGCACGACGGACGGGAGAGCGCCTGGGTCGACATGGCCGAGGGGGTCATCGGCTACATCCCCCCGGGGTGGGCACACCGCAGTGTGAACGTCGGCGACGAGCCGTACCGCTTCCTCGCGGTCTACCCGGGCGACGCCGGACACGACTACGCATGGGTCCTCACCCACGGGATGGGGCGCCGCGTGGTCCGTGCCCGGAACGGTTCCGGCGGGCCGGGCACCCACGAGTTCCTGCCGTACTCACCCTGAACCCGCACCGCCACCCCCGCCCCTGAGGAGTCGCATGATCATCGCGCACGACCTGGGAACCACCGGCAACAAGGCCTCACTGCACCAGGACGACGGCCGCCTCGTCACCTCGGCGACGGAGCACTACCCCGCGCACTACGCCGACGGCGGGGTGGCCGAGCAGCACCCGCAGGACTGGTGGGCGGCCGTGTGCGCGGCGACGCGCTCCCTCCTGGCCACGACCGGAACCAGCCCCGCGTCGGTGCGGGCCGTCGGTTTCAGCGGCCAGATGATGGGGGCCGTGGTGCTCGACTCCGCCCACGAACCGGTCCGGCCGGCCTTGATCTGGGCCGACCACCGGAGCGTGGACGAGGCGGCCGAACTCGAGGGCCGGCTCGGCGCCGACCGCGCCTACCGGCACCTCGGGCACCGCCTGCACCCCACCTACACACTCGCCAAACTGCTGTGGCTGCGCGCGCACGAGCCGGAAGCGCACCGCCGCATCGCACACGTGTGCCTGGCAAAAGACTTCGTGGTGCACCGGCTCACCGGGGAGCTGGTCACCGACCCCTCCGACGCCTCCAGCACCAACGCCTACGACCAGGGCACCGGCGCGTGGTCGGCCGAGGTCTTGCAGGCCTCCGGTGTGGACCCGGGCCTGTTCCCGCCGATCGTGCCCTCCACCACCGTCGCGGGCGGGGTCACCGTGTCCGCGGCGGCGGAGACCGGGCTCGCCGTCGGCACCCCCGTGGTGGTCGGCGGCGGGGACGGCCCACTGGCCGCGCTGGGCACGGGGGTGATCGACCCGGGCAACGGCGCCTACACCTACCTCGGCTCGTCGTCGTGGATCTCCATGTCGGCCGAGAAACCCCTGCACGATCCGATGCGCCGGAGCATGACCTTCGACCACGTCGTCCCCGGCCACTACGTGCCGACGGCCACGATGCAAGCGGGCGGGGCGTCCCTGGACTGGATCGGTGAACTGCTGCTCCCCGGCGGCCCGGGAGGCAAGGGCATCGACCGCCTCGTGGGTGCAGCCGACCCCGCCGACACCGCGGGCCTGTACTTCCTGCCCCATCTGATGGGAGAGCGCTCCCCGAACTGGAACGCCCTGGCCCGGGGTGCCTTCGTCGGTTTGGCCCGGCACCACGACCGCACCCACCTGACCCGCGCGGTCCTCGAAGGGGTGGCGTTCAACCTCGCGACCTGCTTGGACGCGTTCGCCGACGCCGGTCGCCGGGTGGACCGCGTGGACGCGATCGGCGGCGGCGCCCTGAGCGACGTCTGGCTGCAGATCCTCGCCGACACCTGGGGCACCACGGTCCGGCGCCGGTCGATCGTGGAGGGGGCCAACAGCCTCGGCGCGGCCGTCACCGCGGCCGTCGGAACGGGGCTCCTGGACGACCTGTCCGCCGCGCGCTCCCTGTCCGAGGTCACCGCCGAGTTCGAACCGGACGGGGAGCGGCACGACGCCCTCCTCGAACGGCACTCAGCCTTCCAAGACGCCTACGCGGCACTGGAGCCCTGGTTCGAGAGGAGGCACCCGTGAGCGATGGGACCCGTGGGACCGTGCTCGTCACGTCGCGGTCGTTCGGCCGCGGCAGCTCCGACCTCGTCGGGGAGTTGGAGCGTGCAGGGCTGCAAGTGGTGCACGGCCCCACCGGCCACGCGATGGCGGCGCTGGCCCCGTCGTTGGCGGAGGCCGAGGCGTGGATCTGCGGTACCGCACCGGTGACGGCGGAGCACCTGCGCCACGCGAAGCGGCTCCGTGTGCTCGCCCGCCACGGCGTGGGCGTCGACAACGTGGACCGCGCGGCCGCCGACGCACTCGGGATCCCGGTCACCAACACGCCCGGGGCCAACTCCGCCGCCGTCGCCGACCTGGCCGTCGGACTGCTGCTGGCGTCCCTGCGCGGGGTCGCAGCGGGCGACCGAGACGTGCGCGCGGGCCGTTGGCGGCCCCGTCCCGGGCGCGAACTGGGGAGCCTCACCCTGGGCATCGCGGGCTTCGGCCGGATCGGGCGGTCCGTCGCCGCCCGAGTGCGCGGGTTCGGCTGCACGGTCCTGGCCCACGACCCCGCCGTACCCGACGCGGTTCTGCGCGGGTACGGCGCCGAACCCGCGTCCCTCGAAGGCCTGGCTGCCAACTGCGACGCCGTCACCCTGCACGTCCCCGGCGGAGAGCGGGTGGTCGGCCCCGTGTGGCTGGGTTCCGCGCGACCCGGGCTGTTCCTGGTGAACACGGCCCGGGCGGACACGGTCGACGAGGCCGCCGTCGCCGCAGCACTGCGCGCCGGAACCTTGGCCGGGTACGCGGCGGACACCCTGGCCTCGGAACACGGCACGTCCGAGGGACACGCGGACCCGTCCCCGCTCCTCGCCGCCGACCTCGCCGACCGCGTGGTCGTCACCCCCCACTCGGGCGCGCAGACGGTGGAGGCGATCGACCGGATGGGCACGGGTACGGTACACAACGTCCTGGCGGTCCTCGACGGCCGGACACCACCGGGCCTCGTACCGCCACCGGCGCACGAGGGACCAGGGCAGAGGGCGCCGGAGCCACCACAGGCCGGGGAAGGCGGGAGTGTATGAGTGACCAGCCGGGAAGCGCCCTGGGGTTCGTCGGTGTGAGCACGGCCGGTTCGTCGATCCAACGGGTGTTCCCGCTGTGGGCCGAGGCCCTCGGGCTGCCCGGCGCACACCTGGTCGGCCACGACCTTCCGCTCGGCGCCCCGGACGGGGACTACCGCAAGACCGTCGAGCTGCTGCGCGACGACCAGCGGTACGCGGGAGCACTCGTCACCAGCCACAAGACGGGGGTCTACCGGGCGGCCGGGGACCTGTTCGACGAGGTGGACGGGTTCGGACGGCTGTGCGGCGAGGTGTCGGCGGTGTCCAAGCGCGGCGGGCGGCTCCTGGGCCACGCCAAGGACCCGCTGACCGCGGGCCTGTCCCTGGAGGAGTTCCTCTCCCCCACCCATTTCACCGACACCGGGGGCGACGTACTCGTCCTCGGCTCCGGCGGAGCCGGTACCGCCATCGCCTGGTACCTGGCCAACCGCCGGGACCGGCCGGGGCGGATCGTGGCGACGGCCCTGGACCGGGGTCCGCTCGACTCCATGGGCAGGATCCTCGCGGAGGCGGCACCCGGCGGCCCCGAGCCCGAACCGGTGGTCCTGGAACCGGTGGTGGTCGACGGCCCGGCGGACGACCTGTTGAATGGACTGCCACCGGGCAGCCTCGTCGTCAACGCCACCGGCATGGGCAAGGACATGCCGGGCTCTCCGGTCTCGGACCGGGCACGGTTCCCCGAGAGTGCGATCGCGTGGGAGATCAACTACCGCGGCGAACTCGACTTCCTGCACCAGGCCCGGGCCGCCGGGGCGCACTCCGTGGACGGCTGGCGCTACTTCGTGCACGGCTGGTCGCAGGCGATTGCCGAGGTCTTCGACCTGGCCATCACCCAGGAGGACGTCTCCAGCCTGTCCGAGCTGGCGGAGGGCGTCCGGTGACGCCCGCGAGGAGGACTGCGACGGCCGGGAGGTCCGGTGCGTTCGTCCGGACGGTGCTCGGGGACATCCCGCCGCAGCGGCTCGGCCGGACCGACTACCACGAGCACCTGTTCCAGGTGAGTCCGCTCCTGCCCGGCGACGAGCTGGACGACGAGGAGGCGAGCAGGGACGAAGCGGCGATGCTCGGTGTCGCCGGGATCGACGCCCTGGTGGAAGCCACCCCGCTCGGCCTCGGCCGGGACCCGGCGGCCAGCGCGCGTGTGGCGGAGGCGACCGGCCTGAACGTCGTCGCCACCACCGGCTGTCACCGTCAAGTGCACTACCGCGACGGCGACCCGCTGCTCGGGCTCACGGAGGAGGGGCTGGTGGAACTCTTCCTCCGAAACCTCACCGAGGAGGCGGCGGAAGCGGGCTCAGGCTCGGAGGCCGGGGCCGGGGCGGGAACAGAGTCGGGGGGCTCCCCCGTGCGCGCCGGGCTCCTCAAGGCGGGGGTCGGCTACTGGTCGGTCTCCCCCTTCGAGCACCGGGTCTTGGCGGCGGTGGCCGCGGCGCACCGGGCGACGGGCGCGCCGGTCATGGTGCACCTGGAGCACGGCAGCGCTGCCTTCGAGGTGCTGGAGATCCTGGATTCGTCGGGGGTGCCGGCCTCGTCGGTCGCGCTCGCGCACGCCGACCGCAACCCGGACCCGGGGCTGCACGCGGAGCTGTGCGCCACCGGCTGCTACTTGGGCTACGACGGCATGGCCCGGCACCGGACACTGCCCGATTCGGCGGTGCTGGACTGCCTGGTCCGCACCGTGGAGCGTGTCGGCCCGGACCGCCTCCTCCTCGGCGGCGACGCGGCCAGGCGCACCCGGTACCGGGCCTACGGCGGCATGCCCGGGATGGACTACCTGCCGACCCGTTTCCTGCCCCGGGTTCGCACGGAACTCGGTGACGAGGTATTGGCCGCGATCCTGGTGGCCAACCCGGCGGCCTGGCTGTCGTGGCCGTCCGCTCCCTGACCCAGGGCGGCCGCCGACAGGACTCGAGAGACGGGGCTCATGACCTTGTGGGCGCGCTGGTCCCGGCATGCGCGGCGTCCTGCTGTGACCGGCTCTCCTGGGACCGGGTCAGCGAGGTCAGGACGAGGGCGACCACCGTGGTCCAGGCGAGGCCGGTGGCGATGGAGACGCGCTGGTTGAGTCCGCCCCACTCGACGAAGCCGGGAGTCTGGATGAACCCTTCGCTCGCCACCAAGAAGAAGGTGAGGAACCCGATCGCGCTGAGGACGGAGTAGGCCGCCAGTACCCATCTACGGGTCCGGAGCGACCAGCCGGTGAAGGCGGCGCAAGCCAAGGGGATCCCCAGGAAGAAGAGCATCGACAGCGCGTCGTGCGCGATCCCCGGAGGAGTGTAGACGATGTGGTCCGGGGTGCCCGGCGGGTAGCCGCTGAGCGGGTCGCCGGGGAAGAGCCCGGCGCCGAACAGCCCGACCCCGCCCATCCCGAGCAGCCAGGGTTTGGCGCCCGACTTCGTCTTGCGCCCGAGCGCCCCCTGATTGAGCGCCCTGCGCGCGCCGACCGCGAAGAGCACCAGAAGCACCCCGGTGACCAGGAAATTCGCGACCTGGACCCACCCGGCCCCGGTCAGGGACAGGGCGCTCACCGGGTGGCGCAGGGGGTCGTAGTCCGCTCGGAGGGCGCCGGCGACGGTGAAGACCGCGACGAACAGGGGCCCGGCGGCCACGCCGCAGAGCAGAAGCCGGTATGTGGAGAGGCGAGATCCTCGCATCGGGTCTTCCGTACTCATGTCGGTACTCACCACCGTGTTCCATCGCTTGTGCCCGTTGGCCCTTGCGCCATCGTAGGCCGATCGGCCTAAAATAGGAACATGCAGACTGAAAACAGTCCATCCGGCCGCAAGCGTTCCTCGTTCATCGAGCAGGCGCGGCGGGAGCAGGTCATCAAGGCCGCCTCGGAGACGGTGGCCCGGGTCGGCTACGCCAACACCTCGCTGTCCCGGATCGCCGAACAGGCCGGGATCAGCAAGAGCGTGATCTCGTACCACTTCGCGGGCAAGGACGAACTCCTGGTCCGGGTGGCGGAACAGTTCATCGAGGCGGCCGGGGAGCACATGACCGCCCGGATCTCAGCAGAACCCACCGCCTCGGGTCAGGTCAGAGCGTGGATCAGCGGTCAGGTGGAGCACTTCGGCGCGCACCGCACCGGGTTCCTCGCCATGTCCGACATCATCACCAACCACCGCTCCCCCGACGGTTCGCGGCACTTCGCCGACTCCTTGGAGGAGGAGGTCGAGGAGCTGTCGGGGATCCTCCGCCGAGGACAGGAGGAGGGCGAGTTCCGGGGCTTCGACCCCCGGGGCACCGCCACCATCATCCTGTTCTCTGTCGACGGTCTGCTGACCGCCTGGGCCATGGACCCGGGTGTCGACCTGGACAACCAGCTGGACACGCTCCTCGACTTCGTCCACCACGCGATCCGCCGGGAGGATTCCCCATGAGTACGGCACCACCGAAGCCCGTTCCGGAAACCAACCCTCCGCAGCCGGGCGTGCGGCTGCGCCCACCCCGCCACCGCGTCGAACGCCGGGCCACCCTGTGGTGGACGCTGCAGTCGCTGGCCTTCGGCGGCCCGGTCCTCGCCGGTGTGCTCGTGGCCTACGCACTGTGGGAGGCGGCCCGCCCGTGGCTGCTCCTGGCTCTGCTGGTCGCGGCCGTTCTGACCCTGGTGGGGACTCTCGTGGAGCCCTGGTGGCGGTACGCCGTCCACCGGTGGGAGGTCACCGACGAGGCCGTCTACGGGCTCAGCGGCTGGGTGGTCCGCGAGTGGCGGGTGGCGCCGATCTCGCGCATCCAGACCGTGGACGCGGTGCGAGGTCCCCTGGAGCAGCTCTTGGGGCTGTCCACGCTCCGGGTCACCACGGCCTCGTCCCGGGGAGCCATCGAGATCGGCGGGCTCAACCACGAGGTGGCCGCCGAAGTGGCAGAGAACCTGCGCGGCATCACCCAGCGGACCCCCGGTGATGCCACATGACCCCGGCGGAGAAAAGCACGGAGGGGACGATCCCGGAGGGCCCGGTGACGGGCGCTGGGGGCACGAGCAGCGCCCCCTGGTCACGGTTGAGCGTCCGGATGGTCTGGGCCGACGGTGCGTGGACTCTGCTTTCACTCGCCCCGATGGTGATCGCGGTGTGGGTCTTCGACCAGGGTTTCGGGGCCGGAACCCTGTGGCCGCTGCTGGCCGTCGCGGTCGTCGGGGTGCTGGGCGCGGCGGGTGACGCGCTGCGCTGGGTGTTCACCCGCTACCGGGTAACCGGGGAGCACGTGGAGCTGCGAACCGGTGTGTTCGTCCGCAACCACCGTTCGGTGCGCAGGGACCGGATCCGCAGCGTGGACCTGGACGCCAAACTCTGGCACCGGCTCTTGGGCCTGCGCGTGGTCAACATCGGCGCGGGACAGCAGGCGGCAGCCGGCGAGTCGGCATTCGAGCTGGACTCGGTGTCCAAAGAGGCGGCGCAGAGCCTGCGGCGACTCCTGCTGTTCGGTTCCTCCGCTCAGCCGCCAAGAGCCGAGGAGGCCGAGGGGGCTGGAGAGGCCGAGGGGGCTGAAGAGGCCGCCGGAGCCGAGGAGAACCCGGACGAGCACACCGGACAGGTCCAGGTGCTGGCCGGGTTCCGGCCCGGGTGGTTCGTGTACAACATGTTCAACGTGTGGGCTTACGTCCTCGCCGTCGGCCTGCTCTGGGGTGTCTTCGCGGTCGGTTCCGTGTTCGGGGTCGATCCCTTCGGCTGGGTCCTGAACCTCCTCGACGTGTGGAACCTCCACTGGGTGTGGGCCGCCTTGGCGGGCGTGGCCGCGCTGGGCGTCCTGGGCGCGGCCGGGATGGCGGTCAGCTTCCTGACCGAGTACTGGAACTTCCAGCTGGCCCGGGTGCCCGGCACGAAGGGCACCCTGCTGCGGACGCGGCAGGGGCTCTTCAGGACCCGCGAGATCAACCGCGACGAGAACCGGATCCGCGGGGTCCAGGTCTCCGAGCCGGTGCTGTGGCGCTGGCTGGGCGTGGCCGACACCACGGTGATCACGACCGGCCTGGAAGAGGGGGCAATGTCGCAGCCCACCGCCGTCCTGCCACGGGGGCCGGTGAGCGTGGCGCGGCCGACCGCCGCGGCCGTGCTGGCCACGGCGGGGAATCCGCTGACGGCTCCGTTGCGGCACCATCCCCGTACCGCACTGGGCCGACGGCTCTGGTGGGCGACCCTGGCCGCAGGGGTACCCACGGGTCTGCTCGCCTGGGCGGCCGCGACCGGTGCGGTGCCGTGGGCGGCGGTGTGGGCGGTTCCCGTGGTGCTCTGGCCACTCGGCCTGGTCGGTGCTGTGGTCGCCCACCGGGCACTGGGCCACGCCATCGCCGACGAATACGTCGTCCTCCGCTCAGGGTTGGCCAACCGTGCGACGACCGCGCTACGGCGCGACGCGGTGAGCACCGTCGTCGTCCGTGAGTCGGTGGTGCAGCGCTGGCTGGGTCTCCGGAGTGTGTCAGCCATGACCTCGGCCGGGGCCGGGGGGTACGAGACACCCGACATCGCCGCCGACGAGTCCACCCGGTTCGCCGCCGTGGCCGCACCGGGGATCCTCGACCCCTTCCTGGTCACCGACGAACCGGCGACAGGCATACCGGCCACGGCCGCCACCGCCCCCACCGAGGCGAAGGCCCGGTGAGGGCGGCAGCGGGAGCGGACACGCGTAGCCAGCGGTGACTCGCGGCGCTATTCGTACTCCGTGCCGCCCTTGCGGGTGAGGTAGGCATCCGAGACGAACTTGGCGATCGCCCGTCCGACCAGGACCCGGGAGAACCGCTCGTACGCGGGACGTACGACCACGCCCTCGCGCAGGTGCAGGGAGGCCCCGCTCCAGGCCTCCTTGCCCTCCGCGGCCGCGAACAGCGCGGCCTCGTCGTAGGGGCTGTCGTAGAGCTGCGGCATCGCGGGCAGCTCCACCTCCGTGAGGAGGTCGGGCAGGTCCGCGGCGTCGATCCACCGAGAGGCGCCGTCGACGTCGATGCGCACATCGAACACCGCGTAGCCGGGCCGTTCACTGCGTCCGGTCTCGCCGTACTTCAGGTCCTGCACGCCCGAGCCGAACACCTCCCCGAACACGCCCACCCGCGTGGCGCCGAAACGCTCCGCGATCATGCGCGCGGCCTTGGCGACGCCGTGTGCGTCCACCGCCTTCCAATACAGGTTGTCCGCCGAGTGCACCAGACCGAGGCCCTTGGCGCCCTGGCCCTTGGAGGAGACGAACCCCTCCCCCGTCTCGGTGACCAGGGTGTACAGGCAGGCCGTGCCGTGGATCTTCTCCGTGGCCACGACCGGCTCCCCCTGCTCGAACACGTCGGGGTAGCGCTTGACGTTCTCCACCTCGATCCACCTGAGCAGGTCGGGGGCGGGGGTGAGCTCGCCGCTCATGTGCAGCGGGACTTCCGGAACCCACTTGGTGATCCCGAGATCACCGGCGAAGTCCGTACCGGCCTCGTGGTCGGCGGCGAGATTGCGGCCGTCGAACTTCGAGGGTCGGCAGACGATGCCCTGAGACACCTCACCGCGCAGCCGGATCGGCTTGACCCGGTTGCGTTTGGAGCCCCCGAGCTTGCCGGTCAGGCCCAGCTCTTCGATGAGCTCGCCCGGCAGTACGGCGTTCTCGGGAATGTAGACCGCCCATTCGCCGGTTCGGTAGGCCCCTTTCGGGACGACCGCGTGGAACAGACCGACCTGCGCGAGCTCCAACGCGTCGGCGTCGGGGTGCGGGTGGATCGTGAGCCGCTCGGCGGTCACCCGAAGGGTGGACATGGTCTTCCTCCTCCTGTGAGGGTCCGTTGAGGACGATCGAGTCTGTGCCTGGGCCACTGTGTCCGAGTACCCGCGAAGTCCACAACGTCTTTTCCCGCGGAGGCGGCGTTCCGGCACGGCCGGGAACGTTGTTCCTGGCTGGTGCGGGCCGGTGTCAGGACGGATGGCCCGCGGCTTTATTGGAGACGGAGATGTGAATCGCCCCGGGTTGGTTAGAGACTCATGTTCTGTGCTGTGACCTGCGGTTCCAGGATGTTGTGAAGGTAGTAGTTGGCTTCATACTCCTCGGGTGGAACGTGACCGAGCTCACCGTGGAGCCGGGTGTTGTTGAACCAGTCCACCCACTCAGCCGTGGCCAACTCGACCCCGCCCAGCGTCTTCCACGGGCGACGCGGTTTGATCAACTCGGTCTTGTACAACCCGATCGCTGACTCCATCAGAGCGTTATCGTAGGCATCGCCCACCGATCCGATGGAGGCGGCGATGCCCTCACCGGCCAGATGCGCGGTGAGCAGGAACGAGGTGTACTGGGGGAGTTCAATCAGTCGTTGCAACACCGGGCTGTTGTAGCGAGCGTAGCTGCTCCTCGAAAACCTCGGCCGGAGTCCGCCAGCCCAGGACCTTACGAGGCCGATTGTTCACCGCCAGGGCAACAGCTTCAAGGTCCTCAAACGACCACCGAGACAGATCAGTACCCTTCGGGAAGTACTGGCGCAGCAACCCGTTCGTGTTCTCGTTTGTCGGCCGTTGCCAAGGCGAATGCGGATCAGCGAAGAACACCTTCGTCCCGGTCTCAAGCGCGAACTGGGCGTGCGCGGACAGCTCCTTACCACGGTCCCAGGTGAGGGTTTTTCGTAGCTGCTCGGGCAGTTTCGCCATCGACACCGTCAGCGCTGCATTCATCGCCACGGCACCGTATCCACCGAGCGAGGGACCGTTCTTCACCGTCGGTTTCTCGCCCCAACCCTCCAACCGGGGCAGGTGCACCAGCAGCGTGGATCGGCTGCTGCGCTCGACGAGCGTGCCGATCGCGGACCGGCCCGTCCCGATGATGAGATCCCCTTCCCAGTGCCCCGGGACCGCACGATCCGCAGCTTCGGCGGGGCGCTCTGAGAGGACGACATCGGTGGTGACATGTCCTTGCGGCTTGTTGCGTGCCCGCTCTCTGGGAACCCGCAGTGCCCGCCCGGTACGCAAACACGCGACCAACTCACGCTTGAGCGCGCCGCGCCCCTCGATGAACAGGCACTGGTAGATCGCCTCGTGACTGATACGCATGGACTCATCATCAGGGAAGTCGAGCTTGAGCCGTTGGGCGATCTGTTGCGGGCTCCACGCCACAGACCAACGCCGATCCTGTCGATGCGGCTTGTTCAGCCCCTTCCACGCTGGTGTCCGGGGTCCTTCGACGATGGTGCCGTCGGGTCGGCGAACGCTCCCGGCGAGCCGTTCCTGCACGTACTCGCGTAGCCGATCGTTGTCCACGAGCTTGGCCGTCTTGGGGCGCTTGCTGGCCTACTGCGCCTTCCACTGCGCCACCAAGGCCCGGTACTCGGGTTTGTCGCCCCTGGTCGCCGTGTTGCGGCGCAGCTCACGCGAGATCGTTCCCGCATCGCCTCCGATCCTGCGGGCGATCTCGCGCACCCCGCACCCGTGGGCACGCAGCAGCGCGATCTCCTCGCGTTCGACGAACGACAGGTAGCGGCCCGTGGGCTCATCCAGGCTGATGGGAGGCATGCCGCCAGCGTGCCGGAACCAACGGGCCCCGACCGGCCATGACACACCAACCGCTTGGGCGGCCTCGGCCGTGGTCACACCCGAGGCGACCTGTCGCCAGAAGTCCCGCTGCACCGCACGCGAGGGCTCCGGGCGGCCCGGTGAGCGCATCGGCGGCCGTAGTGCCCGATCCGCTGCCCACTGCCGTCGCGCTCCCGCAGGCGCCTGGGGTATCTGCTTGTTCTTGCGTCCCATCGCACACCTTCGTGATCGAGGTGTTGCGACGACCAGTTGAATCCGCCCTGCGAGCCCGCATCGGAATGATGCACCAGCTCGCCCACATGGACGGGCCTGCCGCCGCGATCGCGACGCCACAGAGCCATCTCCAGGGCCGAGAG
>NZ_BAAHAR010000040.1:0-86042 GCF_054777395.1 Nocardiopsis oceani | reverse complement strand
CCTCATCGCTCACCACGACAGTCTTCAGCTAACGCGGCATGAGGTGGTTTGAAGCCCTCCCCCGCAGGACGGCTCCGAAGGGCCAGATCCTTCATCTTTGCGTGCAGCACCGCTTGCCTAGAGAGTTTCTACTTCCTCCTCTGGTTCACGTTCAGGACACAACGTTTCCTGATAGCCGCCAACCCGCCGTCGCAGCGAAGCGGGTCAAGGTGGAGCGCCGATGACGCGCGAAGTGCTCGATGGCGACGACCTTGAGGCGCGTAGCGGAGACGGCCACCATCGGGCGGCAGGAAAAGGGGGAGAACCACCCGCACTCAAAAGGGCACCCCTAGCCACCCGGCACCCCACACCCAACACCCAACACCCCGCACCCAGCACCCAGCACCCAGCACCCAGCACAGGCCAACCCAAGCAAGCACGTTGAACGCCAAGCTAGCGGCTGTCGGCGCCCGCGGCGCCTTCGGCCAGGGCGCCATGGACCATCGTGGCCACCAGGCCCCGCACGCCCTCCTTGTCGAACGCACCCTCTGGCCCGGTGACCAGGGTGAACAGCGCTCCCCCGTACAGCGTCACCAGGTTCGACACCGCTTCCTCCAACACCGCTACCTCCGACGCTGCTACCTCCGACACCGGGGTCCCCAGCACCTCGTGCAGCACAGCGGTGTCGGCCACCGCCGTGCCCTCCAACCGCGCCAGCACCTCCGCCAGCGCGGGGAACCGCCGCGCCGCCAGCCGGAGTTCGAAGATCGCCAGGTAGCGCCCGCGCAGCACGGTCGCGGCGCCCCACAGCGATTCGGTGATCATGTCGATCAGCTCGTCGACCCCGGTCGGCCCGGCCATGCCCTCCGTCGCGGCTGCCATGTCCGCGAAATGCAGCTCCAGCACCCGCTCCGCGGCAGCGACGAGCAGCGCCTCCCGGGTCCGGAAGTAGTTGGTGGCGGTCCCGGGGGGAACCTCGGCCCTCGCCTCCACTGACCGGTGCGTCAGGCCGTGCGCGCCTTCCTCCGCCAGCAGTGCGATCGCGGCGTCGGCGAGGGCACGGCGTCTGCGGAGGTTAGCGGGTGGCATGGGGCCGAGTATAGAACTCGCCCGCACACCACTACTATCGTATTGAATAGGGCTTGTAACAGCGGAGACACGGCGGCACGGAGGCGAACATGAACGGCGGCGCGTTGACGGTGACGGTGGTCGGCGGCGGTATCGCGGGGCTGGCCTCGGCGATCGCGTTCGCCCGGGCGGGGTGGCGCACGACGGTGCTCGAGAGCCGCACCGGGGAGACCGAGGTCGGTGCGGGGGTCGCGACGCTGCGCAACGGCGTCGCCGCCTTGGAGGCCCTGGGATTGGGCGACGAGCTCAGAGGCTCCCTCGGGTACGAGACCGTGGCCACGGGGTTCCGGGACACCCGGGGACGCCCGATCCTCGCCATCCCGGACGACATCGAGGAGGTACGCAGAGCGGCCACCGTCTTCGGCTTCCACCGCCAGCAACTGCACGCCGCCCTGGACCGGGCCGCCCGCGACCACGGCGTGCAGGTGATCACGGGCGCCCGGGTCACCAGCCTGACCGCGGGGGTGCCCGGCGGGCCGCGCGCCACCGCCTCGTGGCGCGATCCGGCCGACGGCAAGGCGCTGAGCACGGAGTCCGACCTGGTCGTGGGTGCCGACGGCATGTGGAGCGCGGTGCGCGGGGTCCTCTACCCCGGCGTTCGTCCCACGTACAGCGGCAGCACCAGTTGGCGGGCGATCGTCCGGGACACCGAGTTCGACGGGCGGCTCACCGAGTACTGGGGGCCTGGCTCGGAATTCGGTGTGATGAGGGTGAGCGACACCGAGCTGTACTGGTACGGGTACGTGCGCGCCCCGCGGGGCGCGGTCGTCGCCGACGAGCACGCGACGGCCCGCGCCCGGTTCGCCGGTTGGGCACCGGAGGTCGTCGACCTCATCGCGCGCACCGACCCGGCCCAGTTGATGCGGCACGACGTCCACCACCTGCGCGGCGGACTCCCGAACTACGTGCGGGGCCGGGTGGTGCTGGTGGGCGACGCGGCGCACGCGGCGCTGCCCACGATGGGCCAGGGCACCGCGACCGCGTTGGAGGACGCGGTGGCCCTCGGGGAACTGGTCGCGGCACCGGTCGCCGCTGGTCAGGGCCCAGCCGAGGCCCTGGAACGCTTCGACGCCGAACGCCGCCCCGTCTGCCGGAACACCGCCAGGCAGGCCGCTTTCATCGCGAAGATCGGTGCGGACCTCGGCGGCGGCTGGCGGCAGACGGTGCGCAACGCGATCCTGCGTTCGGTGCCCGCGCGGGCCCTCATTCCCGCGGCCGCACAGGTCACCGGCCAGCAGGAGACCCGGGTGTCAGGCCCACAGCCCTGAGCCGTGCGCACCGACCAGGTCCCACACCCGCTCCGCGAACGCGGGCGTACGGTTCCCCTCGGGCGGAGCTCAGGGCCTGTAGTGGGGTTCGCCTTCGGGGCGGCTGGCGTGGCGGATCCGTTCGTGGATGCGCTCGACCATCTCCGGCATCCCGTCCGGGCCGAACCAACCCGCGTCGAGGCTCTCGTCACCGTCGATCCGGATCTCGCCGCCCACGGGGCGGCAGCGGAAGGCCAGGTCGAGGATCTGCACCTGGTCGCCGTTGGGGTAGGTGTACGGGTCCTCGGCGACCACGGAGGCGAGGCGCTCCACCGCCACCTCCACACCGGTCTCCTCCCACACCTCCCGGACCACGGCCTGGGCGGGCTGCTCCCCCGGCTCGAGGATGCCGCCCGGGGTGGCCCAGCGTCCGTCGTCGGAGCGCCGGTGCAGCAGCACCCGGCCCTCGGGGTCGAGCACGACGGCGGTTACGCCAACCAAGGGCAGGAGGTCGTGGCCGACGTGGGCGCGCAGCTTCTTGAGGAAGTCGGGAACGGGCATGTCCAGACACTAACCCCCGGTGCCGGAACCCCCGGTGCCGGAACCCCCGGTCCCGGAACCCCCGGTCCCGGAACTTCCGGTCCCGGAACTCCCGCTGGTCAGCCGCGCCGACCGCGGCGTTCGGCGTACTCGTGCTCGAGGATCGACATCAGGACCGCGTCGTGCCACTTCCCGTCCCAGCGCAGGTGCTCGCGCCACACGCCCTCGCGGACGAAACCCGACTTCTCGTAGGAGCGCTGCGCCTGGGTGTTGAAGTCGAACACCTGGAGCGCCACCCGGTGCAGCCCCGCGGTCTCGAAGGCGTACTCCAGGACCAGGTCGGTGGCCTCGGTGCCGTAGCCCTTTCCGGTGCTCGCCATGGAGTCGAGCGCGATCCGGTAGTTCACCTCGGCGTTGTCCGGGTCCAGGTCGATCAGGGCGCAGTCCCCGACCGGGGCGCCGTCCTCGGTCCGGTAGATCACCCAGTCGGCGCGGTCGTGCCGCTGCTCCCAGGCCGCGAACACCTTGAGCAGCTGTTCGGCGGTGAACTCCTGGTGGGTGCCGGTGAACCGGCGCACCTCCGGGTCCATGTCCACCGTGCTCGGGATCAGATCGTTCGCGTTGCCGGCGCCGAGCGGTTCCAGCCGCACGCGCTGGCCGAGGAGGGAGGGCTGGTCGCGGAAGACGTCTGTAGGCACCATGATGGGGATCCAACCAGCGGGCCCGCACGCGGGCAACGGGTTTTTCGGGCGGCGGGATCTCGGGCAGCGGGGGGTACGGGTGGCGACCGGCACGGGCACGGCGAGCTTCCAGACGGTCCGTGAGAACAACCTCCGAACGGTACTGCGCACCCTCCGCGGGCTCGCCCCGTGTTCGCGGGCCGCGGTCGCCGCCGACACCGGGCTCAACAAGACCACCGTGTCCAGCCTGGTCGCCGACCTCATGGCGCGGGGCCTGGTCCGGGAGACCGGCGAGACCTCCCAGCGGCGGGTGGGCCGCCCCGGGGTCCTGCTGGCCCTGGACGACCGATCGATCGCCGCGGTCGGCCTGGAGGTGAACATCGACTACCTGTCGGTGGTGGCCGTCGACCTGCTCCACCGGGAGCTGACCCACCGGCACGTGCCCCTGGACGCGCGTTCGGCCGGGGCCGAGGAGTGCGCCCGCCGGATGGCGGACGCTCTGCGGGAGGTCGCCGGGGCCACCGAGCTGCGCGGACGCTCGGTGGTCGGGGTGAGCGTGGCGGTCCCCGGCCTGATCGACTCCCCCTCCGGCACCGTGACGCGCGCACCCAACCTGGCGTGGTGGGACGAACCGCTGCGCGACCTCGTCCGGTCTGCCCTGGCCGGTTCGGCCCTGGAGGGCACGCCCGTCCTGGTGGACAACGACGCCAACCTCGGTGCCATGGGCGAGTACCGCTTCGGCCCCTTCTCGGGGCTGCCCGACCTCGTGTACGTGACCGGTGAGGTGGGGATCGGCGCGGGCGTACTGACCGGCGGTGAGCTGCTGCGCGGGGCCGGGGGTTTCGCCGGGGAGATCGGGCACCTGGAGCTGGAACCCGGCGGCCCGGAGTGCTCGTGCGGGCGGCTCGGCTGTTTGGAGGCCCTGGCCGGTATCGGGGCGATCCTGCGGGCCGCGCTGCCCGACCTGGCCCCGGACCGTCCCCTGTCCGGCGGCGACATCCCCGACCTGGTCGCGATCGCTGTGGAGCGCGCGTCGGCAGGCGACGCCACGGCCGTCGGCGCGCTGGAGCGGGCCGGGACGTGGCTGGGCCGCGGGGTGGCGACCCTGGTCAACGTCGTCAACCCGGGAGCCGTGGTGCTGGGCGGATACTTCGTGCCGATGGCCCGGTGGCTGCTGCCCCAGTGCCGTGCCGCCGCGCGGTCGCACTCCTTCGCCCCGGAGGCCGGGGGCTGCCGGGTGGAACACTCCGATTTGGGGATGAGCGCCGCAGCCCGGGGCGGTGCCGCCGTGATGATCCACGGGCTGGATTCCGGCACCCTGCCGCTGCCCGCGGCCGACCCCGTTGACAATTAGTTGTGACTCTAGACAAACTAATCGGGCCCGGCATCCTTGCGCGGACCGACCCCCAGGAGTCCCCATGAACGACTACCGACCCACCCCAGAGGACCGCTTCACCTTCGGCCTGTGGACCGTGGGCTGGCGCGGCGTCAACACGTTCGGCGACCCGGTACGCCCACCGCTCGAGCCGGTGGACGCGGTCCGCCGCCTGGCCGACCTCGGCGCGTACGGCATTACCTTCCACGACGACGACCTCGTGCCGCCCGGCAGTTCCGCCGGCGAGCGCGACGCGATCATCCAGCGTTTCCGGGGCGCGTTGGACGAGACCGGCCTCGCGGTGCCGATGGTCACCACCAACCTGTTCTCCCACCCGGTCTTCCGCGACGGCGGGTTCACCTCCAACAGCCGCGACGTGCGCCGGTACGCGCTGCGCAAGGTCATCCGCAACATCGACCTCGCCGTCTCGCTCGGGGCGAAGACCTACGTGTGCTGGGGCGGCCAGGACGGCGCCGAGACCGAGGCCGGCAAGAACGACCAGGCGGCCCTGGACCGGCTGCGCGAGGCCTTCGACCTGCTGTGCGCGTACGTGCGGGAGCAGGGCTACGACCTGCGCTTCGCCATCGAACCCAAGCCCAACGAGCCGCGCGGCGACGTCCTCCTGCCGACCGTCGGCCACGCTCTGGCCTTCATCAACGAGCTGGAGCACCCCGAGATGGTGGGGGTGAACCCGGAGGTCGGGCACGAGCAGATGGCCGGGCTCAACTTCGTCCACGGGGTCGCCCAGGCCCTGTGGGCGGACAAGCTCTTCCACATCGACCTCAACGGGCAGCGCGGGGTCAAGTACGACCAGGACCTGCGCTTCGGCGCGGGTGACGTCAAGGAGTCGTTCTTCCTGGTCGACCTGTTGGAGCGGTCCGGCTACGCGGGGCCCCGCCACTTCGACTTCAAGCCGCCCCGGACCGAGGACATGTCCGGTGTCTGGGAGTCCGCGGCCGGCTGCATGCGCAACTACCTGATCCTCAAGGAGAAGGCGGCGGCGTTCCGTGCGGACCCGCGGGTGGAGGCGGCGCTGGCCGAGGCCCGCGTCCACGAGCTGTCGGAGACCACCCTCGCTCCGGGCGAGAGCGTCTCGGATCTGTTCAAGGAGGAGCTGGACCTGGAGGCGGTCGGCCCCCGCGGCTACCACTTCGAGCGGCTCGACCAGCTCGCCCTGGAGCACCTTCTCGGCGTGCGGTGAACGGCGTGCGGTGAACGAGGCCCCAGCCACCACGGCTGGGGCCTCCGGTGTATTCGGGCTACGAGCCGGTGCGAACGCCGGTGAGCAGCGCCACCCACTCTTCGCCAGAGAAGAACAGGTGCCCGTTTTGCCTGTTTTGCGTGTCGCGAACGGCGGCACCGTTGAGCACGTCGGCGACCTCAACACAGTTGCCGCCCTGAGGCTGAGAGTAGCTGGACTTGCGGAATAGCAGTTCAGCTGTGGGAACTGAGCTCATCAAGTTACTTCTTTTCGGTGTGTTGTCGCAGTTAGTCGATCGTCTCATCTGGCCGCAACGCAGCCAGACGCAGGTGATTCATCAGAGACCTGTATCGCGACACCTCGCCAGGTTCTTCAAGATAGAGACCATCGGTATCGGTCTCCAGGTAGACCACCGTTGGATCTACAGGCTCAGGAAACTCCAGTAGTACGAACGCCCCTCCCGAGCCCATGTTGGGACGGTCTGAGCGAGTCATCTGGATCGTGATGGTGGGCCTCTGCGCCATCTCCAATAGGTGAGCGGCCTGCGCTTGCCTCACCTGTGGGTAGTGCTCAAGGCGATCCAGTGCAGTTTGATCGAAGATCGCCCACAGCTCGGGCGGCTCCTCTTCGAGGATCCGCTGTCGTGCGATTCGGGCGTCCACGACTCGCTGAACTTCTTCCGGGCGAGTGAGCGCCGATTGGGCCATGAGCTCGGCGTAAGTCGCGGTCTGGAGCAGGCCAGGGATCATGATGGGCTCCCAGGTGTGGATAGAGGAAGCCTCGGTCTCGAACCCAACGTAACGGGCAGCGAGAACGTCGCGATATCGAGACCACCAGCCGCGGTCCAGCGCCTGGCGGCAGAGGTCGAGGATCTCCTCGTACTCCTTGCCTGGCCCGACGCCACATGCGGCGAGGATCGCCCGCACTTCGATGAGCCTGGGGCGCTGTTTGGACCCGTTCTCGATGTTGGAGTACGTGGATCGGCTCAGCTCGGCAGTGGTGGCTACTTCCTCGCTTGTCATGCGAGCTGCCAGTCGGATGCGCTTGAGCTCGGCAGACAGGCGGCGGCGTCGGATTGTGGGTGAGTACCTGGTGGCCATGATGTCCCCGATCGTAAGTCCTGACAGGCCAACACGGGACATTTTGGGAATCACATACATGGATACCGGACACAGAGGCAATAATGGGATACCAGCTCTTGCATATTTAGAATCCAGGTTTCATGATGGGTCCTACTCAGTTCCCATCCGGACCTCCCATCCGGTATCCGAGCACCAGGAGCCGCGCTATGCCGCGATACCTGAACCTGTCCGAGCTGGCCTACGTGCGCCACCGCGCCGCCGAACTCGTGCACCGCCGCCGCCCGCACAACGCGGGGCGTGTGCGCACCTACGCCGCTGCTCCCCGAACCCTCACCGAGGTACGGCCGCCGCGTTCGCCCCGACCGCCGCAGGTCCCCGGGCCCCGGCGGCCCCTGGAAACCGCACCCCTTCAGCTCCTCCAGACGGTCCTACAGACAGCCCTGCAGACGATCCCCGCGGGAGCGCACCGGCCGGGGGTGGCGTTCTGATGCTCGACACCTGCACCGCAGACCTGCTCACCACCGCCGAAGACGCCCTCCGAGCCCCCGCACACCTGACCGCGCCACAGCTCTCCGAATGGCACGCCCACACCCTGCGCAACCGGCTCCCGCTCATCCGCGACGCCCTGCGCCTCGCCCGCACCGAAGGCGACGCCGAGCTGGCCACCCAGCTCATCGACCAGGCCGTCGCCGACCACCCCACTTCCTCCACCGTCCCGCCGCCCCGCACAGCCACAACAGCCCAGGGCGGGAATGACGGGGCGCGCCTGCGCCTGCCCGTACACAAGAGCGCGAGCTCTGAGGGCGAGCTGCCCATGCCCGAGCACGTCCTGTGCTCGCTGCTCTACCGGCACTGGACCATGACCGTCGAGGGCCAACCCCCCAACGAGGTCTACGTGGGTCGGCGCCCCTTCGGCTGGTCGGGCGAGGGCGACCCCTTCGAGCAGATCACCGCGCCCACCCGCACCCAGCTCCTGCGCCTGCTCGCCTTCCGCCACCTGGGCGTCCACCCCAAGAAGCCCGGCAGCCCCAGGCCACCCACCGCCTGAACGGGCGCCCTCAGCCCGCACAGCCGCCAACCCCGCACGCCCGCCGAGGCACCCAGCACTCTTCCCGGACCCGGCGGGCGCGCGGACCACCCGGACCACGTACTCCAGCACCGCCCCACCCCGACGGCGCTGTGCAACGGAAGGCAAGGCCAGGATGACCACCACAACCGACACCCGGCTGCGACCGGTACTGAACGCACCCCGGGGCCACCGCTTCTCCCGCCCCGGCTCCGCCCTCCGGACGGCCCCCCGTCCCACGCAAGCCCGACCCGAGTCGCACCAGGCCCGCCGGGAACGGCTGCTGCGGCAGATGCAGGGCAACCCGAAGGTCGCCTACATGCTCGAACACGGCGCCGTCCCCCACTGGGTAACGGTCGCCCGCCAACGGCGGGAACGAGCCGAGCGGGAAGCCGAACAGGCTCGGGAGGCCGTCGAGCCCCCGCCCGAAGCCCCTCCGGAGTTCCCCTCCGCTTCCCGGGGCCGCCACCGGGCCCCGCGCCGGTGGTGGGCCTGGCCAGCCCTGGCCCTGAGCACGGCCCTGCTCTCGGGGAACCAGGCGATGGAAGCGATAGCAGAAGCAGCCTTCCAAACCGGCGGGCTCCCGCTCTGACCACTGCGGTGACGTGGCCGCCGCCCCAGTCAGTTGGCTCGGGGCGGCGGACCGGGCTCAGGAGCCGTCGAAGACCAGCGTGGACGCCGCCGTGCCCGCGTGGCCGAACACCAGGTACAGGTCGCGCACACCGGTGACCCGCTCGACCGGGAAGCGGACCTCCACGAAGTCGTAGGCCCCCTCCCCCTGCGACACCCCGACCTCGCCGATGACCGGGCCGGTTTCCGGGTCGTCCAAGCGCAACAGCACGGTGGTCGAACGGGACCCGTTGAGGCCGACCCGGCACTCGGAAACGCCTTCGCCCAGGTCTACATCGCGGAAGGCCGCCCACGCACCGTCCACTGCGGCACGGACCGCGTCCGCGGGGACCTCCGACCCCACGGCAACCGGCTCCGGGGCGACCGGGCACAGCCGCAGCCCTCGGGCCTCGTCGAACCGGTCCGCGGCCCACCGGACACGGGCGTCGCGCGGGCCGACGGCCTCTCCCGGCACATCCAGGGGCACGGCGGCCGCGATGTCCAGCGCCGAACGCCCCACCAGGACCTCCCGCGGCGCCTCCTCCACCACGAAGCGGTCGCCGATGGTGTCCCAGGTCGCCAGCGCCTCGACGTCGAACCCGACCCGGGCGACCTCGGTGGCCCCCGGTTCGACCCGCACCCGGGCGAAGCCGCGCAGGGCCCGGGAGGGCTGCCGCACCCGGGACCCGGTCTGCCGCGTGTAGACCTGGACGACCTCCTCGGCGGCGCGCGCACCGGTGTTGGCGAGGGCCACGGTGACCGTGACCCGGCCGTCGGCGACCGACACCTCGGGGGTGCCGTACTCGGCGCGCCCGTACCCGAGGCCGTGCCCGAAGGGGTACAGCGGCCGCCCCTCGAAGTACAGGTAGGTCGAGCGGGCGGAGATGACGTCGTAGTCCAGCAGGTCGGGCAGGTCGTCGGTGTCCCGGTACCAGGTCTGGGTGAGGCGGCCCGAGGGTTCGGCCCGCCCCAGCAGGACGTCGGCCAGCGCCCTGCCGTATTCCTGTCCGCCGTGCGCGGACCAGACGACCGCCGGAAGGTGGGTGTCTGCCCAGGTCACCGCATACGGGTACCCGCTGCACAGGACGAGGACGGTCGACGGGTTGGCCTCGTGGACCGCCCGCAGCACACGCTCCTGCCCGGTCGGCAGGTCCAGGTCGGCGCGGTCCTCGGTCTCCCGCCCGTTGACCATGGGGTGGTCGCCGGCCACCACGACGGCGGTGTCGGCGCGTGCCGCGGCCTCGGCGGCGGCCCGGGCGCCGGTGCCCAGACCGTGGATCCGGAAGGCCGCCCCCTCCTCCGCCGGTGCGTCGGCACCCGCCATGCGAAGGCCGCCGTCGTCGGCGACGGTGACGGAACGGCCGGTGTGCACCTGGGCGAGCCGGAACCGGCCGTCCGGCAGTTCGGTGAGGCGGAAGGTCTGGCGGACCTCCCAGGTACCCGGTCCGGGTGCGGTGCAGGCGAGGGTCGACCCCGGCCCCTCGTCGACGTATCGGCCGGTGTCGGCCGAACGCAGGGCGTGCGCGCCGCCGCCCCAGTCGAAGAGGGCGAATTCCGCGGTCTCTTCGGTCCCTTCGGGCCATTCGGAAGCGCCGACCACCCGGAGCCGGCCTTCGGCGTCGAGGACCACCCGGCCCGCGTCGGTCTCCAGGGTGACCCGGTCGGTGCCCTCGACGAACTCCACCTCGCAGTACTCGGCCAGCCCTTGGCGGGCGGTCACGGCGTAGGGCAGGGTCCCGCAGTACCAGTCCTCGAGGACGCTGTCGCCGAGCTGCCCCACGACCGCGATCCGGGTGCGTTCGCGCAGGGGCAGCAGTCCGTCGTTCCGCAGCAGGGTGAACGAGCGGGTGGCGGCCTCCCGGGCCAGTTCACGGTGTTCGGGGCTGTGCAGTGCGCCCTCGGGGACCGCTTCCGGGTCGGGTTCGCCCAGCCGGAGGCGGACCGTGAGTACGTTGCGGACCGCCTCGTCGACGTCCTCCTGGGAGAGCAGGCCCCGGTCGAGGGCCTTCCGCAGGTGCGCCAGGGTGGCCTCGGACCGGTCGTCGTCCTGGGTGAAGCTGTCCAGTCCCGCGCGCAGCGCGTGGGCGTAGGCGGTGGGCCCGTCGGGGTGGAATCCCTGGAGTCCGAACAGGTTGCCCGGGGCGTGGGCGTCGCTGACGACGAGGATCCGGCCGGGTGCGGCGCGGCGCAGGACCCCGTTGACGAGCGGGCTCAGGTGGGCCGGTCGGCCGTTGACCAGGTTGTAGGAGGGCATGACGGCCAGCGCCACCCCCTCCCGTAGCGCGGGCAGGAACGCGGGGAGTTCGTACTCGCGCAGGACCCGGGGGGACAGGTCGCTGGAGGTGGTGCAGCGGTCGGTCTCGTTGTTGTAGCCGAGGAAGTGTTTGAGGGTGGGCGCGGTGCGCGGCTGTGGGCCGTCACCCATCAGTCCGCGGGCATAGGCGGCGCCGAGGAGTCCGGTGAGCCAGGGGTCCTCGGAGTACCCCTCCTCGTTGCGCCCCCACCGGGGGTCGCGGAGCGGGTTGACGACGGGTGCCCACACGTTGCGCCCGGCACGGGGGTCCCGGCCCCGCACGGCGAGGAGTTCGGTGGCGGTTGCCTCGCCGACCCTGCGGAGCAGGTCGGTGTCCCAGGCGGCGGCCAGGCCGACGGCTTGGGGGAAGACCGTGGCCTCACCGAGCCAGGCCAGGCCGTGCAGCGCCTCCGTGCCCGTATGGAAGTCGGTGAGGCCGAGCCGTTCGACCGGTGCCTGGTGTTGGTGGAGCAGGCCAAGGCGCTCTTCGGGGGTGAGCCGCCGAAGCAGCTCCTCGACCCGTTCGGCGATCGAGGGCTCGGTGGTGCCGTAAGTCTGTCGGGGGGTGCTCATCAGCGGTGTCTCCCTGCTGAGGTGGTCCTCGTCGATCAAAATCGAAACGCTTCGACTTTAACCCGCACAAGGCCTTGTGTGGCAGATCACTCTGGAGTAATTTGACTCTTCAATCGGGCCACTCAATTCATAGCAAAATGGTCTGGCGATTCCTACCCCCGGGTTTTGCCGCCCGGGCCGATCGAAGGAACGGCCGAGATGTCCTACCCCCCGACACCGGTACAGAGCCGACGTCGCTTCCTCCGCCTGATGGGCGCCTCAGGCGCAGCCCTCTTCTCCACCCGAATGCTCTCCGCTTGTTCCGGCGGCGATACCGGCGGAGGCGGATCCGCCTCCGCTTCCACAGACCTCGACGAGCTGATCCCCACCTTCCGTGCCTTCGAAGGGGCCGTCCCCGACATCCTCGGGGTCGACGGCGCCCCCGACGGATTCACCGCCTACCCGGACTCCTTCGTCCAAGGCACCGACGGCGTGCGGGGCTCGGGCGGCCAGTACACGGCGATGACACCCATGTGGGGCCCGCTCCCGCCCGGACTGGGCTCCAACTCCTTCTACGACTACGTCAACGAGAAGATCGGCGCGACGGTCGAGTTCAACTTCCAGGACGGCAACACGATCGTCGACAAGATGAACGCCGTCATCGCGGGCCGGGACATCGCCGACATCACGATGTTCCCCGACTGGACGATCAACCTGATCCCCCAGTTCAACCGGGCCGTCGGCGAACTGTTCGAGGATCTGGGCCCTTACCTTTCCGGGGACGCGGCCCTGGCCTACCCCATGCTCGCCAACCTGGACAGCGACGCCTGGCGGGCCAACGTCTTCAACGAGCGGCTTCAGGGCATCCCCTGGCCCTCGGAGCCCTTCAGCGACTGGGTCCTCTACCGGCGCGACCTGCTGGAGGACGAGTACGGGCTGGCCACCCCCACCACCGCCGAGGAGCTGTTCGAGCTCGGCAAGGAGGTCAACGACCCCGACAACGACCGCTGGGCCTTCGACGACTTCACCCTGACCGCCCGCCAGATCTTCGGCGCGCCCCGGCAGTGGCGGTACGAGAACGGCGAGCTCGTGCACATGTTCGAGACGGAGGAGTGGCGCGCGAGCGTGGAGTTCATGCGCCGCGTCTTCGACGCCGGGCTCGTCCACCCCGACATGGTGGCCCAGGGCGACAACTCCAAGGAACTCCTCAACTCCGGGCAGCTGATCTTCGCCCAGGACGGCCTGGGCGGCTGGCACGAGGCCTACGGGCAGATGCTCGGCGACAACCCGGACTTCCGCCTCGACCTGATGCCCGTGTTCGGCCACGACGGCGGGGACCCGCTGATGCACCTGAACGACCCCTCCCTGCAGTCCGTGCTGATCCGCAAGGACATGGACCCCGAACAGGTGGAGGAGATCCTCGCCGTCATCAACTTCTGCGCCGCGCCCTTCGGCACGCAGGAGTACATGGACTACCGGTACGGGGAGGAGGGGGTCCACTTCGAGTTCAACGACGACGGGGCGCCCGAACTCACCGACCTGGGCAACACCGAGGTCAACGACGGCTACTACTTCATCGGCGGACGGCCGCCCGCGGTCAGCGAGAGCCAGTACCCGGACTTCGTGGACTGGAAGACCAGCTGGTTCAACGACGCGATCGCCTACGCCGGCGAGGACCCGTTCGCCGGCATCCGCATCCAGCTGCCCGAGCGCTTCTCGGGCGCCGAGATGCCCCTGACCGACCGGGTGGAGAACATCATCCGCGGCCGCGAGGACCTGTCCGCCCTGGACGACGCGGTCGACGAGTGGCGGCGCGACGGCGGAGACGAAGGCCGGGAGTTCTTCTACGAGGTCCTCCAGGAGCACGGTCGTGACTGACCGCGCGGGCAGCACGGACACCGCCGTCGCGTCTCCGCCACCCGAGGGCGGGACGGGCGGCGGCCGTCCCGCGCACCGTCCGGACCGGCCGAAGAAACGGCGCACCTCCGGCCCGGGGCTCGGGGCCCGGATGCGCCGCGACTGGCAACTGCTGCTGATGACCGTCCCGGCCATCGGGCTGCTCGCGGTGTTCCACTACGTGCCGACCATGGGCAACATCATCGCCTTCCAGAACTACAACCCCTGGGACGGCGTCACCGGCAGCCCGTGGGTGGGGTTCGCCCAGTTCGAGCAGCTCTTCGGCGACCCCCGCTTCTGGCGCGCAGCGGGCAACACGCTCATGATCGCCGGCGTGCAGCTGGTGTTCTTCTTCCCCATCCCGATCGCGCTGGCGATCCTGTTGGACAGCGTGATCAGCCCCCGGCTGCGCCTGATCCTGCAGAGCATCGTGTACATGCCGCACTTCTTCTCCTGGGTACTGGTGGTGACGCTGTTCCAGCAGATCCTGGGCGGGGCAGGCCTGTTCTCCCAGTGGTTGCGGCAGAACGGGTACGGGCCGCTGGAGATCATGTCGAACCCGGACGCCTTCCTGTTCGTGGTCACCTCGCAGATGGTGTGGAAGGACGCGGGTTGGGGGACGATCATCTTCCTCGCGGCCCTGGCCGCCATCAACCCGAACCTCTACGAGTCCGCGGCCGTGGACGGGGCGAGCCGGTGGCAGCGGATCTGGCACATCACCCTGCCCGGTCTGCGCCCGGTGATCATCCTGCTGCTCATCCTCAAGCTCGGCGACATCCTCAACGTCGGCTTCGAGCAGTTCTTCCTGCAGCGGGACGCGTTCGGCTCCCGCGTGTCCGAGGTGCTCGACACCTTCATCTACCACCAGACGCTGGTCACCGGGAACTTCAGCGCGGGGGCCGTGGCCGGCCTGGTCAAGGGCCTGGTCGGACTCGTGCTGATCCTGATCGCCAACAAGGTGGCCCACAAGATGGGCGAGGACGGGATCTACAGACGCTCATGAGTACTCTCTTCCAGGACCGCCCCGTGTGGGCGGAACGACCGAGCCTCCCTGAACGCCTGGCGAAGAACACCGTCCTCACGGGCATCGCGCTGGTCGTGCTCTTCCCCTTGTACGTGGTGGTGCTGACCAGCCTGTCGACCGCTTCGGCGGTGAACGCGGCGGGCGGCCTGGTGGTGGTCCCCGACGGACTGTCGTTGCAGGCCTACGCGGACCTGTTCAGCGGCGGCGTCGTCACCCGGGCCGTGTCCGTGAGCCTGGGGGTCACCTTCGTGGGGACCGCGGTGAGCCTGGGCGCGACCATCCTGGCCGCCTACGGGCTCTCCCAACCGGGCTCCCTCTGGCACCGCCCCCTGCTGTTCGCGGTACTGCTGACCTTCCTGTTCGCCCCCGGGATGATCCCGGTGTACCTGCTGATCAGCGACCTGGGACTGATCGACAGCTACTGGTCGCTGATCCTGCCCACGGCCGTCAACGCGTTCAACCTCGTGGTGATGCGGGCGTTCTTCATGAACCTGCCCCGGGAGATCTCCGACAGCGCACGTGTGGACGGGGCGAGCGAGTGGACCATCCTGACCCGCTTGGTGCTGCCGATGTCCAAGGGTGTCGTCGCGGTGATCGGTCTGTTCTACGCGGTGGGCTACTGGAACGCCTTCTTCAACGCCATCCTGTACATCAACGACAACGCCAAGTGGCCGCTGCAGCTGGTGCTGCGCCAGTACGTGCAGCAGGGCCAGCAGCTCAGCTCCAGCTCGGTGGTGGGCGAGGCCGTCCAAGGCACCGCCTCGGCGCCGAACCTGGCCATCCAGATGGCGATCGTGGTGGTGGCCCTGGTGCCGGTCATGTTCATCTACCCGCTGGTGCAGAAGCACTTCACCAAGGGCGTCATCATCGGCGCCGTCAAGGGCTGAGTGCCGGACGGCGCTCGAACGACACGCACAAGAGGGGGCCGGGAACCGACGCGCGCGGATCCCGGCCCCTACCCCTACACCGTGTGTCAGGCGGGATCGCCGTAGATGATCCCGCGTCCGTTGGTACCGATGTAGACGCGTCCGTGGACGTCCGGGTCGCCGGTGATCACGGACCCGGTCCAGCCCCACTGGTTCTCGTCGTCGTTGATCCGCAGCCAGGAGTCCCCGGCGTCGTCGGAGCGGAAGATGCCGCGCACCCCGTCGATCCGGGAGCTGGTGTACACGGCCGGGTAGTCCTCACCCGGCGCGGGCGCGCCGAAGCCGACCGCGTCGCCCTCGTCGACCTCCTCGATCCGCTCGAAGGTATCCCCGGCGTCCGTGGTGCGCCACATGCCGTAGGCGTCGTCCTCGGCCCCGCCGGCGACCCACACGTCGCCGCTGTGGCCGGGCACCGCCCCGAAGCGGACGTCGCTCTCGACGGGCAGTTCGCCGAAGTCGGAGGCGGTGAAGGTCTCCCCGCCGTCGGTGCTGGTGTGGAAGACGCCGTCGGCGATCGCGTAGAAGAGGTCCGGGTCGTCCCGGTCGGCCTCCACCCGCGCGCCCTCGGGGACGCCGTCGGCGGCGGTCCAGGACGAGCCCTGGGTGGTGGACACGTGCACGCCGGTCCCCTCGGGGCTCCAGACCACGGAAGAGCCGTCGGCGGCCACGGCGACCGTTCCGCCGCCGCTCACCCCGTCGGGCTCCTGACCCTCCCACCAGGTGTCGCCGCCGTCGTCGGAGACCCCGATGTGCGAGGTTTCGTCGTCCTCGGCGTCACCGGTGCGCACCACCAGCTCCGGGGCGAGTTCGGCGAAGTCCACGCTCATGCCGTTGCCCCAGTAGGGCTGGTGGTGCATCTCGTCGGGGACCTCGTCGAGGTCGTGGTGGGCGAAGCCGCCGATGTCGGCCATGACCGAGACCAGCGGGCCGCCGGGCAGGGCGGCGAGGTCGTGGATGGAGGTCTCCTCCAGGCCGTGGACCTTCACCTCGATGTCGAACGCGGTGTCGGAATCCCAGTTCGTGAGGTTGTCGCTGCCGTAGATGGTGGCACCGGTGCCGTACATGAAGCGGTCGGAGTCGAACGGGTCGATCGACATGCCCTGGGTCATCCAACCCAGCTTGGGCTGGGTCTCGGGGGGTTCGGCCTCGCCGCCGAAGTCCAGCCAGGGCGCGGTGGAGATGTCCATCTCGTAGCGGTTCTCCCGCTCGGGGTAGTCGCTGTAGTCCCACGCCTGCGTCCACGTCTCGCCGCGGTCGGTGCTGCGGAAGATCTGGATGTCCGGCCACCAGGAGATCTGGGTGGCCACCATGAGCGTGTCCGGGTTCTGCCGGTCTACGGTGAGACCGCCGTAGCCGAACTCGTTGTCCTCGGAGTCGGACGGGACCGGGCTGACCAGGGTCCACTCCTCCTCGTCGACGTCGTAGCGCCACAGGTCGCCGGAGTCGCCGTCGTAGGGGCCGGGGGTGGCGGTGGTGGCTACGTAGAGCTGTCCGCCTTCCTGGTCCAGGACTCCGTGTGCGGGCAGGTGGCCAGTGGGTGCGCCGGGCAGGGCCTCCCAGCTCTCGCCGCCGTCCTGGCTGCGGTAGACGGTGTTCTCCAGGTCGGCGACGCCCACATAGACGTCCTGGGTGACCGAACCCTCCGACCCGGTGCGCTGATCGAACTCCACCCAGGTCACACCGGTGATGTCGTCGTGCACGCCATAGGGGTCGTCGGGGTCCTCCACGTAGTCGCCGGGGTTGGGGAACTCCTCGACCTCGGCCCAGGTCTCACCGTGGTCGGTGCTGCGCCACAGGCCGTGGCCGCCTCGGGCCCCGAAGTACACGACGCTGTTGTCGTTGGGGTCGACCATGAGGCGTTCGCCCAGGCCGCGGCCGGGCATGTTCCCGCCGAGCTTGAAGGGCAGTTCGGTGGCCTCCCAGGTCTCGCCCCGGTCGTCGGAGCGCAGGATGGCGCCGTTGTTCGGGTCCCAGTCGTTGGTGTAGGTGCCGGCCGCGGCGTAGACGCGATCCGGGTCGACCGGGTCGGTGGCGAGGCTGACGATGCCGGTCCAGCCCCAGTCGTCCCAGCCGATCCAGTCGAGCATGGACTGCCAGCGCTCGGTGTCGGGGTCCAGGCGGTAGGCGCCGCCGATGTCGGTGCGCGCGTAGACCAGGTCGGCTTCGGTCTCGTTGAAGACGATGTTCGGGACGAAGCCGCCACCGGCGATCTGGGCGTTGTCCCAGTCGTAGGCGGTTTCCGCGGTGGCGGCGACGGGCGACGCCTCGTGCACGCCGTTCGCCGCTCCGAGAGAGGCGGCGAGGGCGAGGGCGGCCGTACCGGCTAAAGCGGCCACTCCCACGTGGGAGCGCTTCCATCTGTACTGGTGAGGTGTCCTGGATCCGGGCATGAGCGGGGCTCCTCGCTAGGGGGTCCAACCCGCCGGGCCGTGCGAAGAACCTCGCCCGGCGGGAATTGTGGTGCCAGTGTGTATTCGCCCCGACGGAACGTCAACGGGGGTTGTACGGATTATTTCGAAGCGATTCGATACCGACATTCAACGATTCGGAAATTGCCCCAGGACACATGTGGTGATCCCTTCTTCCAACCACAGCCTCCGGTCTCCGTCCGGCATGCGCACAAGCAGTGGTCCGCCCTCGATCGAGCGCAGCTCCACCGACACCCGGCCGGCGCCCCACTCCAGCCGCTCCACCACCACCCCTCCACGGGCGCGCAGCCCCTCCACCGAGCCCGAAGACCAGTCCTCGGGGAGCGCCGGCAGGACCTCCAACCGCCCCTCCCCCGAACCCAGCAGCATGGCCGCCACCAGCGCCGGGTATCCGCCGGCGATGTCCACGTTGAAGATCCGGCCGCGGTTGTGTGTGGGTACCAGGGTCGGGCGCCAGTACCGGTCGGTCAGCAGGGACAGCGCCTCGTGAGCCGGTTCCGCCATGCCCAGCGCCGCGGCAGCCAGCCCCAGCTGCACCAGGCCGAAGGCCATCTCGTCCGACTCGGCCCCCCGCCACCACTCCAGGCGGGCGTGCACCGCGCGGGAGGCCGCGTCGGCCAGGGCGGGGTCGGCGAAGGCCGGGTCCCGCTCGTACCAGAGCGGATACAGGTGGGAGGCGTGCCGGTGCGCGTGCCGGTCCTCCTGACGCACCGGACCCGCCGGCCCCGCCCACTCCGCGAGTTCACCGGCGGCATTGATCCGGTACGCGGGCAGCCGGGCGAGCAGTCCGGCCCACCGCCGCGCGCCGGGCAGGCCGAGGATCCGGTGGGCCCGCACCAGGTTGCGCAGCAGGTCGCGGACGGCGGCCACGTCCATGGTCGCGTTCACGCAGGCCTGCCCGTCACCGTCGGCGGGGGTGTTCTCCGGCGAGTAGGAGGGCGAGAACCCGTCCGGGCCCAGGAAGTCCTCGTGAAACCTCGCGGCCTCGGCAAGGAAGGGCAGGGCGCGGCGGCGCAGGAAGCCGCGGTCCCGGGTGTGGGCGTAGTGGTCCCAGTACAGGCGGCCCAGCCAGGCCGCCCCGGCGGTCCAGCAGGTCAGGCACCACTCGGGGCCGAAGTGGTTGGCCCGCCCGCTCGTGGAGGCGTGCGCAGGAAGCAGCAGACCGCGGCAGCCGTAGAGGCGCCGCGCGTTCTCCCGCAGGTCGTCGGCGTAGCCGTCCAGCAGGTCGAACAGGCCGGTCATCAGCTCGGGGGTGCCGGTGGGATGCAGGGCGGCCACCGCGACGGGCAGGTTGCCGTCGAAGGTGTAGCCGGAGCGCCAGGGCGGGTCGTAGGTGCCGCTCCACACCCCTTGAAGGGTGGGCGGGAGGTCCCCGCAGGCGGAGACGGCCGCGTACCGGCCGGCGTCGACGTGCCGGGCGACCCGCTCCCCCGAGTCCCCGGCCAACCGGATCCGGAACCGGCCCATGAGGTCGGCGTGCAGCCGGCGGTGCCGTTCCAGGAGGTGCGCCGGTGACCCGGTGGGCGGTTCGGACACCCGTGGGCGCTGCTCCTCGCCGGGTCCGCCCGCCCCGGCACGGGCCCGGCGCACCTCAGTTCGGGCCCGGAGCACGAGTCGCCGCACCCCTCGCAGCACCAGGTGGTCCCCCGAGACCCGGACCGTGCCGCCCACGGCCTCGGCCGCGCAGGTCACCGTGTACCCGGTGACCGCCCCGGGCGGTGCCTCCGGGAAGGCCGCGCGCAGCACGAGGCTGTCGACGGTGGCCTCCACCCGTGCACGGAGCGGGACCGGCGCCTCCTCGGGCAGGGTTCCCAGGGCGAGGATTCCGTCCAGCCCTTTCGGCCGGGCGAGTTCGATGACCGCCACGTCGTCGGCGCGGGAGACGAAGACGCGGTGCACGGTTCCGTCCGGCGGCTCCTCGGTGACCAGTCCGGTCCCCAGGTCGCAGGAACGGGTGACCGGGCCGGGCAGGGGACGCTCCGGGACGAAGGACAGCTCAGCCGCCCCGACCAGCGGGTCGATCCAGTGCGTTCCCTCGTAGCCCTCCCCCGCTGCGGTCTCCACGATCCGCTCAGCAGCCGCACGGGACCGTCCCCGCCGCAGGAGGGCCCGCAGCTCCGGCAGTGCGGGGGCGGTGAACGGTGCGGGGAGGGCGGTCCGGACCGGGAGGAAGAGCCGTTCGTGGCAGAGCGTCACGCGCAGGCGGTCGGGGCTGGAGTGCACGAGTGCGCCCTGTCGGCCGTTTCCGCTGATCAGCGCATCCTCCCAGTCGAGGACCGGGCTCTGCGTACGAATAGTGCGGGCTCTGGGACTGTCGCTTGGGAGATTCAAGGGGCATCCTTACCGAGTCGAAGCGATTCGAAGGAGCGTGAACCCATGCCCGTCCTGTGGTTCGGCGGTGACCACAACCCCGAGCAGTGGCCCGAGGAGGTGCGTGCCGAGGACATGAGCCTGATGCGTCGCGCCGGCGTGAACCTGGTGACGCTGGGGGTGTTCTCTTGGGCACTGCTGGAGCCCCGCGAAGGCGAGTTCGACTTCGCCTGGCTCGACCGCGAACTCGACCGGTTGGCCGACGCGGGCGTGGGCGCCGCCCTGGCCACCCCCACAGCCTCGCCGCCACCTTGGCTGAGCCTCGCGTACCCGGACGCGCTGCCGGTCACCGCCGACGGGGTACGGCTGACCCACGGCAGCCGGGACACCTACGACGTGACCTCCCCCGCCTACCTCGCGGCGTGCGACCGGATCGTGCGCGCCCTGGCCGAACGGTACTCCGGCCACCCGGCACTGCGGATGTGGCACGTGCACAACGAGTACGGCACCTGGACGCACTCCGCCCACGCCGACGCCGCGTTCCGGGCCTGGCTCCGGCAGCGGCACGGGGACCTGGACACGCTGAACGAGGCCTGGACCACGGCCTTCTGGGGACAGGGCTACTCCGCCTGGGAGCAGATCCGGACCCCGCGCGCCACCCAGTACCTGGCCAACCCCGCGCACGTGCTGGACTTCCGGCGCTTCCTGTCCGACGCGATGCTCGACCACTACCTGGCCCAGCGGTCGGTCCTGAAGGCCGCGAACCCCCAGGTCCCGGTGACCACGAACCTCGCCTTCGGCGGCTGGGTGCCGGTGGACCCGTGGCGGTGGGCCGAACACATGGACCTGGTGGCGGTGGACGACTACCCGTCCGAGCCGGGGGCGGCCGCGGCCGAGCAGACCGCCTTCGCCGCGGACCTGGCCCGGTCGTACGCCGCCCGCGTCCCCGGTGAAGGGCGCCCGTGGCTGCTGACGGAGCAGGCCGCCGGGGTCGTGTACACCGGGGGCCGGACCGTGGCCAAGGCCCGCGGTGAGATCCTCCGGCACAGCCTTTCGCACGTCGCGCGCGGCTCGAGCGGGGCGATGTTCTTCCAGTGGCGGGCCTCCCGCGGCGGAGCCGAGCAGTGGATCTCGGGGATGGTTCCGCACGCCGGCCCGGAATCGAGGATCTTCCGCGAAGTGTGCGAGCTCGGCGCGGTGCTGCCCAGGATCGCCGGGGCGGCCGACGCCGGAGTCCCGGTCGACGCGGCGGTGATCTGGGACCCGGAGTCGTGGTGGGCGATGGACGCGGCGTCGTTGCCGGACCGGGGACTGAGCCACGAGACGGCGGTCCGGCAGGTGCACCGGGCACTGTGGCGGTCGGGCCGCACGGTCGACTTCGTCCGCCCCGACCGCCCTCTCCCGGACGTGCCGCTGCTGGTCGTGCCCGCGCTCTACCTGGTGTCGGACGACGCCGCCCGGCACCTCACCGGCTACGTGGAACGGGGCGGGACCCTGGTGGTGACCCCGTTCAGCGGGATCGCCGACCAACACGGCACAGTGCTGGTCGGGGGCTACCCGGGGGCGCTGCGCGACCTGCTCGGGGTGCGGGTGGAGGAGCAGCGGCCCGCCCCCGAGTGCGAGGTGGCGGAAACCGACCTCGGCCCGGTCCGCGGTTGGACCGAGGCGGTCCATACGGACGGGGCCGAGGCCGTGGCACGGTACCGGTCGGGCGAACTGGTCGGCCTCCCTCTGCTGACGAGGCGGCAGCGGGGCGTCGGCACCGCCTGGTACCTGTCCGCCCGCCTCGGCGACGCTGAGCTGGGTGCCCTGCTGACCGGGATCGGGCCCCGGGCCACCGCCGCCGACCTGCGTCCGGTGTCGGCGGCGGCACCGGAGACGGCACAGGCACCGGTGCCGGAGGGCACCGCCGGGGAGCCGACCGTGGAGGTGGTGCGGCGCACGGACCGGGAGAGCCGGTGGGTGTTCCTGCTCAACCACACCGACTCCCCCTTTCCCGCCGACCCCGCCGCCCTGGGGGTCGGTCCCGATGCCGTGGACCTGGTGCGGGCCGCACCGGTCGACGGGCTGGTGGTCCCGGGCGGCGGGGTCGCGGTCGTGCACGACCTCAGCCGGTGATCGGGAGGTCCGCACCCTCCCGCAGCAGGACGGGTACCCGGTCCAGCGGGGCGTCGACGGTGACGACCCGTCCGCCCCGGTGGACCCGACCCGTCCACGGGTCGGTCCACGAGGCCCCCTCCGGAAGGTAGACGTCCCTGGTCCGCGCCCCGTACTCGGTGACGGGGGCCACCAGGACGTCCGGGCCGAACAGGAAGACGTCGCCCTCCGGCCAGGCGTTCGGGTCCTCCGGGAAGTCGACGAACAGCGGACGCATCGGCGGCAGACCGGTCTCGTGGGCCACCCGCATCTGCTCCATCACGTAGGGACGCAGGCGCTCCCGCAGGAACAGCAGGTCACGCAGCAGCTCGTAGACCTCCTCGCCGTAGGACCAGATCTCGTTGGGGCCGCCGGACATCTCCGGGTACAGGTCGTGGGTGAACGGCTCCCGGTAACCGTGCAGGCGGAACAGCGGGCAGAACACGCCGTACTGGAACCAGCGGACCATCAGTTCCCGGTACTCGGGGGACTCCTGGTCGCCGCCGTGGAAACCGCCGATGTCCGTCGTCCACCAGGGGATGCCCGACATCGCGACGTTGAGCCCTGCCCGGACCTGGGCCTTCAGGGACCCGAACGTCGGTGCGATGTCGCCCGACCACAGCGCGGCGCCGTACCTCTGGATGCCGGCCCAAGCGGAGCGGCACAGGGTGATGACCTCCTCCTCACCGGCTTCGAGCATGCCCTCGTGGAAGGCGCGCGCGTGTTCGAGCGGGTAGAGGTTGCCGACCTCGGTTCCCGGACCCGCGTGGTAGCGCAGGTTCTCCGGGTGGCCCGGCTTGAGCTCGGGTTCACAGGCGTCCAGCCACCAGACCCGGATGCCGAGGGAGTGGTAGTTGTCGCGGATCCGGTCCCACAGGAAGGCGCGGGCGTCGGGGTTGGTGGGGTCGTAGAAGGCCACCTGTACGTGGGAGTCCACCCCCTTGTCGGCCCAGTCGGCGTGCACCGGCGGCCCCTGTTCGGTGGCCACGAGGTAGCCGCGGGACAGCATCTCGTCGTGGTTCTCGCTCAGCGGGCTCACCGAGGGCCACACGGACACCATGAGCTCAACCCCCATCCCGCGGAGTTCGGCGACCATGCCCTCGGGGTCGGGCCACTCCGCCGGGTCGAACTTCCATTCGCCCAGGTGGGGCCAGTGGAAGAAGTCGCTGACGATCACCGACAGCGGCAGCCCTCGGCGCCGGTACTCGCGGGCGACCTCCATGAGTTCGGCCTGGGTGCGGTAGCGGAGCTTGGACTGCCAGAAGCCGGAGGCGAACTCGGGCAGCATCGGCGCGTGCCCGGTGGCCTCCGCGTAGCGGGCCAGGATTCCGGCCGGACCGTCGCCGCCGGTGACCCAGTAGTCGATCTGGCGTGCGCTGTCGCTGACCCAGCGGGTGCCGTTGTCGGCCAGCTCGACCCTGCCGGTGGCGGGGCTGTTCCAGAGCATCCCGTAGCCGCGTGAGGACACCAGGAAGGGGACGCTCACCTCGGCGTTGCGCTGGACGAGGTCGACGACCGCGCCCTTCTGGTCGAACAGGCCGTGAGTGTGCTGGCCCAGACCGTGGACGCGCTCGTCCTCGTAGGCCTTGAAGCGCTGCTCGATCCGGTAGTAGCCGTTGCCTGTGGAGGTGTAGACGCGGGGGCCGGGCCACCAGAAGTGGGCGCGTTCCTCAGCGATCAGCTCCACGCCCTCGCGGGTGAAGCGGAGCATCCCGTCCGCGGTCACCTCCAGGGTGAGTGAACCGCTGACCAGTACGGCGGTTGCACCGAGGCTGACCTTGCCCGTGCTCGGTGAGCTTTCGACGAGCGCACCGGGCAGGTCTTCTCGGATGTGGGACAGGCCGGCGCGGACGCGGATGCCGTCGGCCCCCCACGCCTGGGCGCGCAGGACCTGGTGACTGCCGCGCCACTCGAAACCGTTCTCGATCTCGTTGAACACGTGGTGTCCTTCCGATAGGGGGTGTGGAGGGTCGTGAACCGTAGTGTCGAAGCGCTTCGATAACGGGTCTGGGTCAGGGGCGTCGGGAAAGGGTTCAGGAGTGGGTCAGGGGAGGTCGGGAAGGGGTCAGGGTCGGCGGACGGTACTGCCCCGTTCGGTCAGCCGCGGCTCCAGCAGGGTGACCCCCGCCAGACCGCGGCCGTCGATCTTGTCCATGAGGAGGTCGACCGCGCGCCCGCCCAGCTCCTCGGCGGGCAACTCCACCGAGGTCAGCGGCGGCACCCCGGCGGGAACCGGACCGATGACCACGGTGGACGGCTCCGGGGCTTCGTGCCCCTGGTCGGCGAAGGCCTCCAACAGCGGGCCGACGGAGGGTTCGTTGTGGATGATGACCCCGGTGAGTCCCGGGCGTTCCTCTCGGAGATCGGCGGCGACCTGACGGGCCGTCCCCGGGGAACAGGGGTGGTGGGAGGCGCGGACACCGCGCCTCGCCGCGGCCGCCTCGAACCCGGACAGGGTCCGCTCGGCGAAACCGGTGCGCCGCTCGTACACCGACGGCGGCTGGCCGACGAGGGCGATTTCGGTGTGCCCCAGGTCCGCCAGGTGGTCCACGCAGAGCGCGCCGGCGGCGGCAAAGTCGAGGTCGACACAGGTCAGGGCTTCGGTGTCTTCAGGAACTCCGATGAGCACGGAGGGCAGGTCGAGGGAGCGCAGGAGCGGGACGCGTGCGTCGTCGGCCTCCACGTCCATGACGACGATCCCGTCCACCATGGCACCGCCCGAGACCCGGTGCAGACCGTCAGGACCCTCGCCCTGGGTGAGGAGGAGGACGTCGTGGTCGTGGCCGCGTGCCGCGGTGACGACGGAGACCGCGAACTGCATCGCGACGGGGACGTGGACGTCGTCGCGCAGGGGGACCACGAGGGCGATGACGTTGCTGCGACGGCTGGCCAGGGAACGGGCCCCGGCATGGGGGCGGTAACCCAGGGCCTCGACACTGTCACGTACCCGGCGTGCGGTCGTCTCGGAGATGGAGCGTTTACCGCTGAGGACATAGGAGACCGTGCTCGGTGAAACCCCGGCGTGCTTGGCCACTTCGGAGATCCGCACCGCACCGTCCTGTCCGTAGTCGAATCGATTCGAAGAGATATTACGCACCCCGTCACGCACGCGCAATGCCCGAACCGTCGGGACGGGGCAGCCGACGGGGTCCGGCCGAGGACGCCGCCACGCGGTCTTCCCTGTCGTCCATGCGGCCGCTCTCCGCCCGCCCGTGCGGGCACCGGGTCACTTCTTGCTCGGCTTGGTGTACAGGAGAGCGTAACGCCACATGAGCAGGCGCCGCAGCCGCGCCCCGGGGAGGTGCTCGGCGGCGGCGATCCCGATCTCGCGCAGGCTCAGGCCCGGATCGCGCACGGGCATCATGTCCAGGTGACGGTCAGTGTCCGCCGCCGGAACCCCGGCCAACGGGCGGGCGAGCCGCAGTCCGGCACCCACGAACCACTGCGGCCCCAGGGCGGCCAGACCCGTCAGCAGGTCGGTCACACCCTCCTCGCGGTAGAGGCCCAGGACGGCCAGGACCCCGCCGGGGGCCAAGAGGGCGGCCATCCGGTCCAGTGTCGGGCCGAACGGCATGTGGTGGACGGTCGCGACCGCGCTGACGTAGTCGTAGGCGCCGGGGACGAGTTGGGCGTCCTCGAGCGCGTCGGCCTGGTAGTTCACCGGCAGGCGGCCCGGTGTGCGCGTTCTCGCGAGGGAGGTCATCTCGTCGGAGGGGTCGATCGCGTCGACGGTCAGTCCGTGCAGCGCCAACCGGCGGGCGAAGCGGCCGTCACCGCAGCCGATGTCCAGCGCCCGGCCCGCGTGCGGGGGCACCGCGCGCAGGAGGTAGTCGTGGTAGTGGCTGTTGTGGTCCCAAGAGAGGTCGATGGGGCTCGGGGGGAGAATTCGACTCATACCACTGGAGGCTAACCGGCCCGGCCTCCGGCATCCAGGGAATCGCCGAGACCGGCCGGGCCGGTGAGTCGGCCCAGGCGGAGTCAGTCCAGGTGTTCGGGGGCGTCCGGGGCTCGCGCGCCCCTCTCACGGGCGTCGTAGACCTCGGCGAAGTCGCGGGCGCGCTGGCGGTAGCGCTTGGCCCACGGACCGAGGAAGACCAGGTAGGAGGCGAAGAGCAGGGCCATCCCCACCTGCCACCAGAAGTTGAAGCCGGTTTCCCCGACGGCGTAGTTGAGCACGGCCAACCCGGCGAAGAGCAGTGCTCCTACCAGGCTCATGGCGTTGATGGTCTTCGGCGAGTTGACCTTGGCTTCGGCCTGGGCCGCGACGATCCGGGCGGCCCGGTTGACGGGCTCGTCCTCGTGGAGGCCGCCCCTGCGCACCTGGCGCTTGGCCTCCAGGAGATCGACCGGATCGGTGTCCGGCGGCAGGGTCGACGTGCCCAGCATGCGGCGCATCATGCGCGGCATGAACAGGATCAGGAAGCCGCATACGACCAGGAGGGGCACCATCATCCCGAGGACGGGGAACACCAGGAGTACTGGGTCGCCGCCCACGGCGAGGTAGGCCGTCACCATGGGAAGCAGCGTCAGGGCAACGAGGACCAGGGAGGCCCTGACGGCGTAGCCGCGCGGATTGTTCTGCGCGTAGACCTGCATCTGGCCGAACAGGGCCCTGGGATGTCGGCGAGCGGACGGGGGGTGTGTCGTGTGCTCGTTCATGTCCCCGCCTTACCCGGCAAGTGCGTTACCAATCCGAGACCATTGGATGACTTTTTCGTGACCCTCTTCAGGGTCCGTCCGGGCCACCCTCCGAAGGTTCGCCCCTCGCCGCGTCGTAGGCCGCGGCGAAGGCCCGGGCCCGCTTGTGGCCCCTCACCATCAGCGGCAGGGCGACGATGAGGACCACCAGGAAGAAACTGGCGGCCGCGAACACCGACACGGTGAGAAGGGTCCAGCCCTCGCTCGCGTAGCGGAACAGCCACTGCAGGAACAGCATCGCCACCATCCCGCCGCAGAAGAGGCCGTTGAGGGCGGGGCCCTGGTACCTGCCCTCCATACTCCGGGCAACCAGTGTCCGCGCGATCCGGTCCACCTCCGCGTCGCCCGAGGGCGCACCCGATCCGATCACCTTCCCGGCCGCGCGCACGTCGGCCCGGCTCGCGCCCTCGGGGAGGGGGTGCGAGCCCAGGGTCCGGTACAGCGTCGTCTGCACTGTCACGCCCGAGAACGCACCGACCAGCACCGATCCGAGGAAGGCCAGGAAGACCAGGAGATAGAACGGCCGCTCGATGCCGTCGAGCACGAAGGCGAAAGCAGCCACAGTACCCAGGAACACGAACAGGCCCACCGACAGCCCCGCCCAGCGGCCGATCATCCGGGGGTCCTCCCGCAGCCGGATCAACGCTTCGGAGAAGCGGCTACCGGTCCGAGGCGGCTGTTCACGCATGGCCCCTCCCGCCCCGTGCAGGAGAGCCCGCTTCCCCGTCGGGGTGCCCGGCGCCCTCGTCGTAGGCCGCGGCGAAGGCCCGGATCCGTCTGCGCTGCCGGACCGCCAGCGGGTAGAAGACCGCGGTGTAGACGCAGAAGAGGACCGCCAACCCGGCGTACATCACAGCCAGCCAGGTCCAGCCGTCGTTGGCCGTGTACTGAGCCACCACCTGGAGCACGGAAAGCCCCCCGAGCGCCCCGAAGAGGTACAGGATCGCCTTCGGGGACTGGAGCCTGCCTCTCAGGGCCTGCGCCGCGAGGATCCGCGCGATCCGGTCAACTTCGGGGTCGCCGGATGCCTCGCCGGAGCGGAAGACCTTCCGGGCAGCACGCACGTCGGCGGGGTCGGCTTCGGCCGGGAGGGGGTTCGAGCGCACAGTGCGCTTGACCATGACCACCATCAGCACCGCGAAGAGGGCACCGCCCAGGGCAGCACCGGGGAGCGCCACGAAGAGGAGGACGGGGAAAGGGAACGGCCGGTCGTCAGCCCCGGCACCGACCCCGACGAAGAGGCCGAGCGCCATACCCAGGAAAAGAAGCAGGCCGAAGAACAACCCCAACCAGGGACCGGCCCGGCGCGGCTCGTTCTGGTTGCGGATTTGCAGGCGGATCAGCGCGTCGGAGAAGCGGCGACCGGTCCGGGGGGTGGAAGCCTGTTCACTCATGGGCCCGCCCCACCCGGACATGACGTTATAAACCCGTGATCTTCACCCGGGGCGGGCCGGTAGCCGGAGGCGGGCGGAGTCGTGCCGGTGTGGCTAGCCGGCCTGGCGCTTGGCCTCCAGGGCCTCCATGGCGGCGATCGCGGTGGAGACGGTCTGGTGGACGGGGACCTGCCGGTGCAGTCCGACGAGGCGGACGACCTTGGTGACGCGTTCGTTGAGTGCCGCCAACGACAGGGATCCGTTCTGCTCGCGAACGGTCCGGTAGGCGTTGATGATGACGTTGAGCCCGCTGGAGTCCATGAAGTCCAGGGCGGACAGGTCCAGGATCAGCCACGGACCGTGGTCCTCGATCGCGGCCGTGATGTGTTCCTGGAGGTCGGCGATGGTCGCGATGTCGAGCTCTCCCTCGATCGCGACGATGACACTGCGGCTTTCAACCCGCGTGCTCAGTCCGAGCCTGTGCACATTCACTCCTCCCGGCCCCACGTTCTGAAGGTGAGGGGTCCCTCGCTTAACCATACGCAGTCCGACCGGGGACGACCACCGGGTCCGGCTCCACTCCCACAGAGCCGGTCCGGTGAGGGGAAACACGTGCGCGCCCTGGCGGCCTGGTAAGTCGTTGGACACTCACGGTATAAGCGAACCGCCGGTACGGGAATGCCATCAGGCAAGAAATTTTAGCCTCATGGGCGAGAACCATCACACCAAGGACCGGTATAGACCGTTTACCCTGTGTCATTTCACGACATGACGCCCGGTGCTGTCCGTTGTTCCTCAGACGTCCGTGCCGTCACCCTTGACCGGATCACGTTCCGTTCGCCCCCCTCGAACACCGTCACCTTGGGTGAAGAACTCCAACAGTGTGCGCGCGGCGAGAGTGGCCGTTGTGTCGCCCGATCGCACCTGGGCGGCCATCTTCGGGATGAGGTCCGCCACCCCCTCATCCCTCAGGAAGGTGTCCATGAGCTGGTCGCGGACCTGGTCCCACATCCAGCTCACCCCCTGTTCGCTGCGACGCTCGGCGAGGGACCCGTCGCGCTCCAGCACGCGCCGGTGCTCCACCACGGTCTCCCACACCTCGTCCAACCCGTCCCCGGACAGGCCGCTGCACGTGAGCACCGGCGGCCGCCACTCGGGGTGGACCTGGTGGAGCAGGCGCAGCGCACGGGAGAGCTCCCGTGCGGCCTTGCGGGCGTCGTCGGCGTGCGGGCCGTCGGCCTTGTTCACCGCGACCACGTCCACCAGTTCCAGCACACCCTTCTTGATGCCCTGGAGCTGGTCGCCGGTGCGGGCGAGCGTGAGGAACAGGAAGCAGTCGACCATGGCTGCGACCGTCACCTCGGACTGGCCGACGCCCACGGTCTCCACCAGCACCACGTCGAACCCGGCCGCCTCCATGAGCAGCATGGTCTCCCTGGTCGCCCGGGCCACCCCGCCCAGGGTCCCGGCCGTGGGCGAGGGCCGGATGAAGGCGTCCGGGTCCACCGCGAGGTCGGCCATGCGGGTCTTGTCACCGAGGATGCTGCCGCCGGTGCGGGTGGAGGACGGGTCGACCGCGAGTACCGCCACCCGGTGCCCCGTCGAGGTCAGGCGGGTACCGAGCGCATTGATAAAGGTGGACTTTCCCACCCCGGGCACCCCGGTGATCCCGACCCGGTGGGCCTTACCGGTGTGCGGGAGCAAGCGCACCAGGAGTTCCTGGGCGGCACGCGCGTGGTCCGGCCGACGCGACTCCACCAAGGTGATCGCCCGGGCAAGGGTGGGCCGGTCCCCGGAGAGGACCCCCTCGGCGAGGGCGTCCACGTCCAACGGACGCCTCCTGCGCGCCGCCACGGTCACTCCCCTTCCTGGCCGGGGTCCGGTCGCTCCTCCAACTGGTCGAGCAGGTCGATCGCGGCCTCCGCGATGACGGTGCCCGGCGGGAAGATCGCGGCCGCGCCGGCCTCGCGCAGCGCCTCGAAGTCACCCGGCGGGACCACGCCTCCGACCACGATCATGATGTCCTCGCGGCCGAGCTCGGCCAACTCCTCGCGCAGAGCGGGCACCAGGGTCAGGTGCCCGGCCGCCAGCGAGGACACCCCGACCACGTGTACGTCGGCCTCCACGGCCTGCACGGCTACCTCGGCCGGCGTCTGGAACAGCGGGCCCACGTCGACGTCGAAGCCGAGGTCGGCGAAGGCCGTCGCGATGACCTTCTGTCCCCGGTCGTGCCCGTCCTGGCCCATCTTCGCCACGAGGATTCGGGGGCGGCGGCCCTCCTCCTCGGCGAACTCCTCGACCCTGGCGGTCACCCGGTCCATCAGACCGGCCGCGTCGGCGCTCCCGGAGGCCTCGTCCTTGTACACACCCTGAATCGTACGGATCTGGCCGGAGTGGCGGTTGAAGACCTTCTCCATGGCGTCGGAGATCTCCCCGACCGTGGCCTTGGCCCGGGCGGCGTTCACGGCGGCGGCCAGGAGGTTGTTCGTCAGGCCCTCGTCGGCCTTGGACTCCCCCGCAGCGGCCTCGGTGAGGGCGTCCAAGGCGGCGCGCACCTCGTCATCGCTGCGCTCCGCACGCAGACGGCTCAGCTTGTCCAGCTGCTCGGTGCGCACCTTGGTGTTGTCGACCTTGAGGACGTCGATCTCGTCCGGGGTGTCGGGCCGGTACTTGTTGACCCCGATCACCGGCTGGCGGCCGGAGTCGATACGCGCCTGGGTGCGGGCGGCCGCCTCCTCGATGCGCATCTTGGGCAGTCCGGCGTCGATCGCGGCGGCCATGCCCCCGGCCCTCTCGACCTCCTGGATGTGCTCCCAAGCCTTGTCGGCGAGCTGCTGGGTGAGGCTCTCCACGTAGTAGCTGCCGCCCCAGGGGTCGACGGAGCGGGTGGTGCCGGACTCCTGCTGCAGGAGCAGCTGGGTGTTGCGGGCGATGCGCGCGGAGAAGTCCGTGGGCAGGGCCAGCGCCTCGTCGAGGGCGTTGGTGTGCAGCGACTGGGTGTGCCCCTGGGTGGCGGCCATCGCCTCCACGCAGGTGCGCGCGACGTTGTTGAACACGTCCTGGGCGGTGAGCGACCAGCCGGAGGTCTGCGAGTGCGTGCGCAGGCTCAGCGACTTGTCCTTGGTGGCCCCCAGGTCCTTGACCAGGCGCGCCCAGAGCAGGCGGGCGGCCCGCAGCTTGGCGACCTCCATGAAGAAGTTCATGCCGATCGCCCAGAAGAACGACAGGCGGGGCGCGAACACGTCCACGTCCAGGCCGGACTTCTGGCCGGCCCGGATGTACTCCACCCCGTCGGCCAGGGTGTAGGCCAGCTCCAGGTCGGCCGTGGCACCGGCCTCCTGCATGTGGTAGCCGGAGATGGAGATGGAGTTGAACCGCGGCATCCGCTGCGAGGTGTACGCGAAGATGTCGGAGATGATCCGCATCGACGGGTGCGGCGGGTAGATGTAGGTGTTGCGGACCATGAACTCCTTGAGGATGTCGTTCTGGATGGTCCCCGACAGCTTCTCGGGGGACACACCCTGCTCCTCGGCAGCGACGATGTACAGCGCCAGGACGGGCAGCACCGCACCGTTCATGGTCATGGACACGCTCATCCTGTCCAACGGGATGCCGTCGAACAGCTGGCGCATGTCGTAGATGGAGTCGATGGCCACGCCGGCCATACCCACGTCACCGCCCACCCTGGGGTGGTCGGAGTCGTAGCCGCGGTGGGTGGCCAGGTCGAACGCGACCGAGAGGCCCTTCTGGCCCGCGGCGAGGTTGCGGCGGTAGAAGGCGTTGGACTCCTCCGCGGTGGAGAAACCCGCGTACTGGCGGATGGTCCACGGCTGGTTGACGTACATGGTCGGGTAGGGCCCGCGCAGGTAGGGCGGGATACCCGGAAGCCCGTCGGTGAAGTCGAGTCCCGCACGGTCGGCCGGCGTGTAGAGCGGCTTGACCCCGATTCCCTCGGGGGTCTCCCATTCCAAGGCATCTGCGGCCTTGCCGGTTGTGTCCTCCAGGGCGCGCTGCCAGTCGGCCTCGCCCTTGGCCGCACCGGTGAAGGCGGGTAGCTGGGGGTCGACGTCGGAGAAGTCGGGGATCATGCGCTCGCCCCCTGGGCGTTGTCTCTGCTTGCTGTCGGGGCCGGAGGGTCGGTGAGCACCACGTCGAGCAGGTCGGTGAGCAGGGCCACGGCGTCGCAGCCCCGGTGGGCGAAGGAGTCCACACCGGCCTCGCGGTAGGCGTCCCGAGGGGACCCGGCCAGGAGGACACGGCGGGCACCGGCCCCCTTGAGCGCGCGGGCGACGCTCTCGGCGTGCTCGGCGTAGAGCTGGTCCGTGGAGCAGATCACCGCGACACGGCTGCCGCAGTCGGCGAAGGCCTGGGCAGCTGCCCGGGCGTCGTCGAGCGGTCCCGGCTCGTCGACCGCGATACCTCCGGCGGCGAGGAGGTTCGTGGCGAAGGAGGCCCGCGCGGTGTGCGCGGCGACCGGGCCGAGGGTGGCCAGGAAGGCTGTGGGCCGCTGACCCGCCTCCCCGGTCCGGGTGTCGGAGCGGTCGCGCAGGGCCTCGAAGTCCTGCGCGTACCGGCGGACCGGGAAGCCCTCGGGGACGGGCGCCGCCGGGCGGGCCGGGTCGGGTTCGCGGACGAGCGGCTTCTCGTCCGGGTCCGGGAACTCGCTGACACCGGTGAGCGGGGCCCTGCGGCGGGCCAGGTCGTCGCGGCGCAGCTCCCACACCCGGTCCACCGCCGTGCGCAGTTCGCCGTGCTCGATCGCCGCCGCGATCCCCCCGGCACGCTCCAGTTCCTGGAAGAAGCCCCACCCGGCGCGGTAGAGGTCGCCGGTGAGGGCCTCCACGTAGAAGGAGCCGCCCGCCGGGTCGATGACCTGGGCCAGGTGGGATTCCTCGATGAGCAGCGACTGGGTGTTGCGGGCGATACGGCGGGCGAAGTCGTCGGACAGGCCCACCGCGGAGTCGAAGGGCGCGACGGTGACCGCGTCGGCGCCGCCCACCCCGGCGGCGAAGCAGGCCACGGTCGTGCGGAGCATGTTCACGTGCGGGTCACGGCGGGTGAGCATCGCCTCCGATGCGGTGGCGTGCAGGCGCATGGCCCGCTGGTCCGCTGGCAGGCCCGAGGCCTCCAGCACCTGGTTCCACATGGCGCGGACCGCGCGGAGCTTGGCGATGACCGAGAACTGGTCGGCGTTGGCGGCCAGGCGGAACTCGATCCGGCGGGCGGCGTCAGCCAGCTCGAGGCCGGCCTCGGTGAGCGCGCGCAGGTAGGCGGTTCCGGCGGCGATCGCGGATCCGATCTCCTGGGCCTCGGAGCCGCCCGCGTTGTGCACGAGGGTGCCGTCGGCGATGAACAGGCCGAGCTTGGGGTAGGTGGCGGCTTTCTCGGCGGCGAACCGCGCCCGGTCGGCCACGTCGGGGCGTTCACCGGCCAGGGCGGCCGTGCTGAGGGGGTCCAGGCCCAGGTGGGAGATGACCCGGGCGTCCGGGACGTCGGCGTCGGCGTGTGCGGTGAGCAGCGCGTTCGCGGCATCCAAGGCGGTCTCACCCGACGCGGAGAGCACGACGGGGGCGAGGTCGAGGTAGACGTCGGCGAGCGCCGCACCGAGCTTGTCGGCCGGCACCCCTCCACCGTCCTCAACGGACGCCTCCGGCCCAGGGGCCTCTCCCACGCTGACCCACAGCGAACTGACGCCGTTCATCAGGTCGTTGTGCATGCGGCGGCGGAGGGTCTCCGGGTCCGCGTCGGTGTGCCGGGCGCGGATGTCCCAGCCCTCGGTGACTCCCCCGCCCGGCCGGTAGCCGCGGGTGAAGGGGGCCAGGCCCGGGTAGCCGGGATCACCCGCGGGCGGGGTGGATGTGTAGAGGGGGTCGATGTCGAACCCGTCGTAGGCGTGGGTGGCCAGCACGGATTCGGGGGCGTCGGCGAGGCGGTCCTCAGCGACACCGCTCTTGCGCAGCACTCCCGCGACGAGTTCGCGCCACCGTTCAGGTGTGGCCGCCGGGAAGCCTTCGGCCAGGTTGGGCGCCGGTGTACCGGCTGCCCCTCTCTCAGGGACGTCCATACTCCGAGATGGTAGAGAACCGGGTTCGGTTTCGGTGAGCCGGGGTGTGGTGCCCGGCACAGAATCGCGCTCCACTGCTCTGAACAGCGGGGATTCCCCGCCGCCCCGGCACACCACTACCCCCAAGGCTATGACATGGGACACAGATACGCGGATCGGCGAACCACTTCGGAGGGTCTCGCAACGTAGTGGCCGAACGTCGCAGTAAGACACAGACAGGACACTCGGAATGCTGAACTCCGCTCGTAGACACCGCCTGGCTCTTGGCGTGGCCGCCGCAGGCTCGGCTCTGGCCCTCGCCGCCTGCGGTGCCGACGACCCCCAGCCCGCGGAGCAGGACACGGCCGCCGAGGAGGCCGAGGACGTCGAAGAAGAGGATGCGGACGGCGCTGCCGACGGCGGCGACTTCAACCAGGGCCCCATCCCGGACGAGGCACCCGAGGCTGACGAGGCCGACCTGCCCGACGAACCTGCGGACGACGCCCCGCTGAGTGAGCGCCTGGGCTGGGACGCGATCGAGACCGTGTCGTCCTTCGCGAAGGTCGGCGACCCCGACGCCGCAGCCGACTGCCCCGACATCGAGGGTGAGGAGGGTGAGACCGCCACCTGCACCATCACCTACCTGGGCGAGGAGCTCGAGTACTCCCTGGAGATCGAAGGCGGCGGCATCCTCGTCACCTACGACTGGGAGCTGTCGGAGGCCCCGCTGCAGCGCGAGGTCGTCGAGGACACCCTCCGCGTGCGCGCCGAGACCGAGGATGTGCGCTGCGACATGGACGACGTCCTCATGATCGTCCCGGGCGCCGACGACGTCGCGACGTGCGAGGCGCAGGACGAGGACCGGGTGCGCGACTACAGCGTGAGCATCGGCGACACCGGGACCCTCAGCGTCTACGAGGTCTAGGCCCAGGCCAGGCCTTTCGGGTCCTACCGGTCCCGTGCCGTTGCCCTTCGCCCTCAACGGAAACGTTGGCGCGCGACGGCACGGGTCCGGCTCAGCCGCCGCAGTTGGTCCCGTTGCGCACGACCCACTCGTTGCCGATCACGCCGCCCCAGTCCACGCACTGGCCGGCGGCCTCCAGGTAGATCGGCCCCGCGTACATGGTCCAGTCCCCGGGGTCCGTCTGCCAGGACGTGCCGTCGCTGCGCTTGAGGACGGCGTCCATGTTCATGGCGTCGCCGGGATCGGCGCGGACGACCATCACGCAGTTGCGGCCGTTGGAGTTGTTGTAGGTCAGGTAGATGGTTCCCCCGCCTATGTCGGCGCTGTTGACCACGTTGTACCCGTCGCCGCACACGCCGTTGTAGGGCGCCGCCGAGGCAGGGGCCGCGTACGCGAGAACCGAGATCAGGGCGATGCTGAGCCCGCAGGAGGCCCAGCGGGTGAGGGACTTCGACACTTCTCTCCTCCTACCAGGGCGGGGTTCCGGTGCCGCTGGTCTGGTGGTGCTCCACGAGTCGGGTGATGGTGTAGCTGCCGTCGGAGCCCTCCGTGTACGTGACCTCAGCCGAGATCGTGCGGCTTCCGCTGTTGACGTAGCCGGTCAGCGTGGACGGGCTGGAAGGCACCGAACCCGCGTCGCCGTTGCCCACGGCCCCTCCCTCCCCCTGGCAGAAGCTCCACGCGCACAACACCGTCGCGTCGTCCACCACGCCGTACTTGCCGGAGCCGTTGACCGGCTGAAAGGCCACGACGTGGTTTCCCGAGGGGCTGGAGCCCCCTGCGCTCACCCCGGCCCCGACCGTGGCCATCGTGGTGACGGGCTCTCCGTCCTCATCCGAACCGCCACCGCCGTCGTCGCTGTCGGCCTCGGCCCCCGTGTCCTCTTCCGCTTCTGAGGGCTCCTCGGAGGGTTCCTCCGAGGGCCCCTCCAAGGTGTCGGCGTCGGCGTGATCGGGGTCCGTCCCACCGCCGCCGTCAGTGGAACCCTCGTCTTCGGGTCCGTCGGCGCCGAACCAGGCGGCGATCGGCAGGGTGTCCCAGTTGGTGGCGACCGCGGCACCGCCCACCCCCGCCAGCAGCAGCAAGACGGCGGCCGCGGCGGCCGCGGCCCCCTTCCTGCGGCCCTTCCCGCGGCCCCGTTTGGGCACCTCGACCTTGCGTTCCTCGGGGGTGCGCACCCCGTGCCAGGTGGCCTGGAGTGTCTCGGACACCGCCGCCCCGGCTGCCGCGGGGCCCTCGATCGGGCCGATCGGACGGCCCAGGTTGAGCAACTGCATCACACCGATCACCAGCGCCATCGCGGTGGGCCGCTGGGCCGCGTCCTTGGACAGGGCTCTGAGGGCGAGTTCGGCGAGGGGGCCGTCGAAGCCCTCCATGTCGGGTTCACCGCTGATCACGCGGTGTGCGACGGCTGCGGGGTCGCCGCCGCCGAACGGAGGGCGTCCGGTGGCGGCGTAGGTGACGAGGGCGCCCCAAGCGAAGATGTCGTCGGCCGTACTGATGGGCTCGCCACGGTAGTGGGCGGGGCTGATCCATCCGGAGGATCCGAGCACCGAACCGGTCCGGGTGAGCGCGGTCTGGTCCAGGGCGCGGGCGATACCGAAGTCCAGTACCCGGGGCCCGTCCGGGGAGACCACGATGTTCGCGGGTTTGAGGTCCCGGTGGACCACCCCGGCCGCGTGGATCTGCGCGAGCGCCTCGGCGATGCCCGCCGCGAGCCCGTGCAGGAGGCCGGACGGCAGCGGACCGCGGTTCTCGCGCAGGTAGGCGTTGAGGGTGAGGCCGCGCACCAGCGGGGTGGCCAGCCAGGGATGGGCGCCTTCGGTGTCGGCCTCCAGGAGCGGCACCGCACACGCACCGCCCACCCGGCCGAGCATGTCGACCTCACGGGCGAAGCGCCCCCGGAAGTCGGGGTCGGCGGCGAACTCGGGATGGATCACCTTGACCGCGACCAGGGTGCCGTCCTTGGCCTGGGCGGCATACACGACGCCCATGCCTCCGGCACCCAGGCGGTTGAGCGTCTGGTAGGGACCGATCTCGGAGGGGTCGGCGGGGATGAGGTCGGTGGCAGTGGCCGGCAGGAGGGCCGAGGTCCGGGCAGGGCTCATGGGGCTCAAGTGGGGTGGGGTGTCGGTAGGGGGCGCTGGGGCGGAACGCCACTCGCGGGGTGCGCCAGAACATGCATCCTAGCCGCCCGGAACCGACCTCCCTCGGAAAATCATGCCGCTCTGGCGGTCAGCACACCTCTGTGGCCGGAACCGGCCATGTCCCGGTCAGCTGGCGTCCTCGGTGGGCTCGTCCTCCGAGCCGTCCCCGTCCTCGTCCTCGGAGCCGTCGGCGGGATCGTCCTCGGTGTCCGTGCCGGGTTCGGGGCCGATGACGAACCGCTGGCGGTCCTGGACGAGGATGGCGTGTCCGGTATCCGTGATCGCCTCCACGTACGCGGAGAGGTCGTCGCCGACCACGTCCATGGTCTCGGCGTCCAGCACCAGCTGTTCGTCCTCGTCCTCGTCCTCGTTGGAGCGCGCGTCACCGTAGACCAGGCCTCCGTGGGCGAAGGCCGGTGAGAGGGAGTCGTCCTCGTCCTCGAGGCCCCAGCGGACCTCGCCCTCCACCAGGTCGACGGCGGCCATGGTGGCCTCCCCGCTGGCCTGGGGCAGCAGCAGGGTGCCGGTTTCGCTGTCGTAGAGGCTTCCCGGGACGCCCGCCTCGTCGAAGTACGGCGAGACCGGGTTGGTTCCCGACTCCTCAAGGGTCCACAGCAGCTCGCCGTCGACGGCGTCGTGTCCGGAGAGGAAGGACGTCGCCTCGGGCTGGGCCCAGCGCAGCAGGACGACCTCCGAGTCGCCTTCACGGTCCTCAGCGCCCTGAGCGTCCTCCGCGTCCTCGTCTTCCTCGGTGCCCTCGTCGTCAGCGGTCCCGTTGTCGCCTTCCTCGTCCCCGTCCTCCGCGTCGTCCTCCTCGGGCACCGGGGTCCCGAAGATCCCGAGAACCTGCGGTACGGGGACCGGCGCCGTCGCGGGCAGGCCCAGTTCCTCGTCGTCGACCGTCACCGACCAGAGGTACTCCCCAGCGGAGTCGGGGTCCAGCGAGTGGGCGTGCAGAGTGGAGTCGCCGGGGTCGAGCAGGAGCGTGTCGCCCCAGACGGCGACCGGTACGCCGAAGCGCTCGGAGCGGTCATCGCCCTCCTCGTCTTCGGCACCCTCGTCCGCGGATCCCTCTCCGGTCTCGTCGTCGGTGTCCTCGTCGTCCGCCGCCTCGTCGTCCTCGTCCGTGTCCTCGGGCTCGGACTCGAACGTGTAGGACCACAGTTCTTCCCCGTCGGTGTCCAGCACCGCGTACTCGCCGTCGGGTTCCTCGGCGCTCCACTCGGCCGGGCGGCGCACCGCCACCCCGTCAAGGTAGGCGTCGCCGGGCTCCGCGGGCTCCCAGAGAAGCTCGCCCTCGGAGTCGAGCACGAACGGATTGTCCTCGCCGTCCGCGAGGAGCAGGACGGACTCGCCTTCGGAGTCCACGTCGAAACCGCGGAAGCGCGCCTCGCCCTCCCAGAGGGCCTCCCCCGTGGCCGCGTCGTGCAGCAGGTGGCTGTCCTCGCCCCCCGAGCTGATCAAGAAGGAGCCGCCCACGGGGCTGATCCGCACACCCAGGGGGTCGTCGAGGATTTCGTGGACCTCGGCGTCGTCACCGTGCAGGTAGCGCAGGGCGTCGCCCTCGATCCCCGGGGGCAGGTCCCCCTCGAACTCGGTGGGGACCGGGGCGGCCTCTTCCTCTGGACCGGGTTCGGGCGGTTCCGGATCGCCTGTACACCCGACGACCAGCAGCGCCGCGAGACCACAGGTCAGGGCCTGGGGCACTCGTGTGCTGCGCATGGACGGTCTCTCCCCACGAAACGATGACGTTTACGGCAAATCCTAAGCCGGGGAACGGCCAAGTGGATACACACCCCGATCGCGCGGTACGTCCGACCGAACCGGCGCTCCCGGGGGTCAGGACTCGGTGTCGGGCTCGACCTCGACGACTGTGCTGCCCCTCACCTCGAGGTCCGCCTTGCCGCCGGTCAGTTCGGCCAGCCGGACCCCGAAGTCCGCGAGCGCGTCCTCGGGCAGGGCCACCTCGATGCGCACCCGCTCCTCGTAGGAGACGTCCCGGACCGTGATCGGGGAGTCGCGCAGGTCGCTCTCCAACCGCCCGCCGAGGACGTAGTCGGCGAACACGTCCACCACGAGCAGTCGGCGGCGCTCCAGCAGGCCGAACTCCTCCACCGCCGCGGAAACGGCGTTGCCGTAGGCGCGGATGAGCCCGCCCGCGCCGAGTTTGGTCCCGCCGAAGTAACGGGTGACGACGGCGACGGTGTCGGTGATCCGCCGGTGGCGCAGTACCTCCAGCATGGGCACCCCTGCGGTCCCGCCGGGTTCACCGTCGTCGCTGGACCTCTGGACGCCGCCGTCCTCGCCCAGCACGTAGGCGGTGCAGTTGTGGCTGGCGCTCCAGTGCTCCTTGCGCCGCTCCGCGATGAACTCACGGGCGGCGTCCTCGCTGTCCACCCTGGCCAGGGCACAGATGAAGCGGGACTTCTTGATCTCGATCTCGTGTTCGCCGCCGGATCTGATCGTTCTCATATCGCCTGTTCAGGAGGGGCCGTGGTGGACCGCACCAGTCTGCCATCCCGTGGGCCGCGCCCCTCGAGGGAGCACAATGGGGGGATGATGGACGACTCCTCGATCGACGCCGCCCGGGTCCTCGGCGACCCCCTGCGGCGCAGGCTGTACGAGCACGTCGCGGGCTCGGGGACGGAGGTCGGCCGGGGTGAGGCCGCCGAGGCGCTCGGGATACAGCGCACCCTGGCCGCGCACCACTTGGACCGGTTGGCGGACGCGGGCCTCCTGGACGTGGTCCGGCGCAAGGTGAGCGGCCGGGAGGGGCCGGGTTCGGGGCGGCCGGCCAAGCTGTACCGGCGTTCGGAGCGGGAGGTCTCACTGCAGTTGCCGCCGCGCGACTACGAGCTGGCGGCACGGGTGCTGGCCGAAGCGGTCGAGCGGCACGGCGCCGAGGAGTCGCTGCACGCCGCTGCCGAGGAGGAAGGTCGTCGGATCGGCGCGGCGGCCGGAGCGGGTTCGGTGGTGGACCTGCTGCGCGAGCGGGGCTACGAGCCGGAGCCGGACGGCGGCCCGGAGACCGGCCGCACTGACGGCAGCCCGCACAGCGGGGGGATCCGGCTGCGGAACTGCCCTTTCCACGCGCTGGCCGGGGAGTTCCCGCCGCTGGCCTGCGGGCTCAACCTGGAGCTGCTCCGGGGGATGCTGGCCGCCCACGCGGAGGGGCAGGACCGGGACGCGCCGCGGACCCGGCTGGCCCCGGAGAAGGGTCGGTGCTGCGTCCTCATTTTCCAAAAATAATGATCGTTGACTTAGAAGCGCGGGCCATGGTGTCCTGTTTCCCATGAGCCATCCCTCCCACCACCTCGCGCAGATCAACGTCGGCATACTCAAAGCCCCCTTGGACACCCCCGAGATGTCGGGTTTCACCGACCAGCTCGACCCGATCAACGCCCTGGCGGACCGGTCGCCCGGCTTCGTCTGGCGGCTCGTCGGCGACGGGGAGGGCGACGCGACCGGACTGCGGCCGTTCGGCGACGACATCCTGGTGAACTTCTCGGTGTGGGAGGACGTGGCGTCACTGTGGGACTTCACCTACCGCACCGAGCACCTGGAGCTGCTGCGCCAGCGCAGGAGCTGGTTCGAGAGGTTCTCCGCCGCACACCTCGCGCTGTGGTGGATCCCTGCTGGTACGGTCCCCACACTGGAGGAGGGCGGAGAGCGCCTGGAAACCCTGCGCGAGAAGGGACCGACGCCAGCGGCGTTCACCCTCAGGAGTGCCTTCGACCCTCCAGCCACGCTGCAGCCACCGCGCTTGTAGTTATCTGATCGACACCTTGGGTAACGTTGTGGGCATCCAACGCGCCGATTACCCGGGAGTCCCGACATGCGCACCACCACACCCGCCGTCGGTCTGGCCCTGACCGCTCTCCTCGCCGCCGGCTGCGCACAGGGGGACCCCGCGACCACCGACGGATCAGCCGCCACCGACGGCCCCGCAGCGGACCCCACCGCGTCCCCGAGCGTGACCGTCTCGACCTTCCTCCCTCCCGGGGAGGACGCCCTCGCGGTCACCTACGACGAGACCGCCGTGCCCGAGGGCGCCACCGCGGACGTCCAAGTCCGCGTCGAGGACGAGTCCACGTTCGTGCAGTTCACCGGGACCGACCTGGAGGCGGACCGCGACTTCGGCGCCCACGTGCACACCCAGCCCTGCGGCGACGACCCGGACGACTCGGGGCCGCACTACCAGCACGAGGTCGACCCCGAGGCGGAGGAGGACGACCCCTCCACCGACCCCGACTACGCCAACCCCGAGAACGAGGTCTGGCTCGACTTCACGACGGACGACAGCGGTAAGGCAGCCGTGGACTCGACCGTCGACTGGGAGTTCCGCGAGGGCGAGGCGCAGTCCCTCGTCCTGCACGAGGAGCACACAGCCACCCACGAGGGCCACGCGGGCACCGCGGGCGACCGCCTCGCCTGTGTGACCGTGGAGTTCTGACCCGCTTCGGACCGGGGATCACCTGAGGCAGCCCTGAGGCAGCCCGGTCAGGCTTCCTCCGCGCTCGCCGGGGCGGTGAGCGAAGCCAGGTACTGCGTCCTGGTGATCTCCAGCGCCTGGGCGACGTACCGTCGCGTGATCTCGTCGAGTTCCTCGCGGCGGTCGGCGCCGGCAGAGGGCGCCAGGGCGCGGCAGATGGTGTCGGCGCACAGGTCGGCGACGCGCTCCTCTGAGGGCAAGCGGTCCTCCGGTGTCGTGGGCCGCGCCGCTACGTAGCCGTAGAAGACGGCCGTGAAGGAGTACACCAGTTCCTCAGTGGGCACGTCGTCGCGGACCAGCCCGCTGGCGCGAAGCTCCTCTAGGTAGGCAAGGAAACTCTGCGCCCTCTCCGAGGCACTCCATTCGTCCTTGCGGCGGTCCGCGAGACGGCCCAGTGTGCTCTGGTCCCCCAGCATGAGCGCGGTCAGCAGCGGCCGGCTGTGGAACATCCGAACGAAGAGTCGGACCAGGCCGTAGAGGCTGGCCTGGTCCGGATCGCGGCGGAACGCGTCCTCGACGTCGGTCAGTATCCCCAGGCGCTCGCGCCGCAGCAAGGAGGCGAAGAGCGCGTCGCGGTTGCGCCAGTGCAGGAAGAGCGTTCCCTTGCTGACCTGGGAGTTACGGGCGATGTCGTCCAAGGTGGTCTTGCGGTACCCCCAGCGCAGCACCAACTCCTTGGTCACGTCGAGGATGTGCTCGGCGCGCTCTTCGCGCCGTTCTCTCGTGCGCTGCTCACGCGACTTCCGCTGCTCCATGGTCATGCCCTCCACGCTAGCCATCCCGGGACATGGTCGAGCGCAGCCGCGTCCCCCGCATCACGAGCACCGCGACCGCCGCTGCCGCGCTCAGACCGGCCGCGGTGAGGAAAACGCCCTGCATACCCTGCGAAAGCGCTTCGTGGACGATGTCGCGCACACCGGGAGGCAGCGCACGAACCTCCTCGGGGGCGCCGAGCTCCAGCTCGGACGCGATGCGTGCGGGCAGCGCGACACCCTCCGCGGCGGCCAGTCCGCTCTGGAGGCGGTGGGTGAAGACCGCGCCGAGCACGGCGACCCCCAGCGCGCCGCCGAGGGACCGGAAGAAGGACACAGCCGCGGTCGCCGCCGCGGTGTCGGCCGGGTCGACCTCGTTCTGTGCCGCCAGGGTCAGGATCTGCATCACCATTCCCAGGCCGCAGCCGACCAGCGCGACTCCTGAGCCGAGCAGGACCAGCCCGCGCGGGTCGGTGGAGAGCCCGGCGAGCAGGAGGAAGGCGAGCAGGAGCAGCACCGTTCCCAGGGCCGGGTAGGGCTTCCAGCGTCCGGTACGGGCTGTCAGCAGCCCCGTCGCGGTGAGCGAGGCCATGAGGCCGACCAGCAGCGGGACCATCATCAGCCCCGAAGCCGTGGGCCCGAGGCCCGCCACCAGCTGCAGGTACTGCGGCAGGTAGATCATCGCCCCGTACATCGCCGCACCCACCAAGGCGGAGGCCGCGATGGCCGACACGATGGTGCGTCGGCCGAAGAGCCACGGCGGCATTATCGGTGCTGTGGCGCGCCGCTGCGTGTACACGGCCAGCGCCGTGAGGACCAGGGTCAGCGCGCCGAGGCCCCAGCTCCAACCGGACGTCCAGGCGAACTCGGTACCGGCCAGCGTGAGCAGCAGCATCACGGACGTGGCGGCGCCGGTGACGGCGGCCGCACCGGACCAGTCGAACACGGCCGGCTTCCGGGGCACCGTATCCGACGGCAGGAAACGTCCGCTGAGGACAAGGGTGACCGCACCCACCGGCACGTTGATCAGGAAGCACCACCGCCACCCCGTGTCGCCCAGGCCCACCAGGGCGCCGCCGAGCACCGGCCCGGACACCAGGGGCACCAGCAGGGCGGCGCCGAGGAGACCGTTGTAGCGTCCCCGTTCCCGCGGCGGCAGTACGTCGGCCAGCAGGATCTGGGCCAGCACCATGAGGCCGCCGGCCCCCACCCCCTGCAACGCTCGGGCGGCGATGAGCGCGGGCATGTTCGGCGCCAGGCCGGCGAGCAGGGCCGCCGCGGTGAAGAGCAGGACGGCCGCCATGAAGGGCCGCCTGCGCCCGAAGCGGTCGGACAGCGCCGCCCACAGCGGTGTGGCCACCGTCAGGGCGAGCAGGGTTGCGCTGGCCACCCAGGGGAGAAGGTCGATCCTGCCGAGGTCCCCGACGATGGTCGGCATGGCCGGACCGACGATGGAGCTGGTCAGAGCGGCCATCGCTGTTCCCAGCACGATGGCGGTCAGGACCGGCCGCAGACGCGGCGGCCCTGCCGCTTCCACCTGGTCGGTCATCTCCCACACCCTTCCGGACCGGGGCACTCAGGACACCGCACGGGCCCCGGTCGTTCACCACACCGACATCTACTATTGACCAAATATACTAAATTGGTCATTCTTACATTGGAAGAGTCAGCGGCCGAGAGTTGACAGACATCACCGCGCGGCCCGCCGACCCCTTCACGGACCGCCTTCAGCGTGAGGAGACCGCGTGATGAACAACGATGAACGGGGCCCAGCCGTGGTGCCCCTGGCAGAGATGGACACGCTCCTGGAACAGGCGGGCGGCAAGGCGGCCTCGTTGGTCAGGCTGATCCGGGCCGGGGTCTCCGTACCGGACGGCTTCTGTGTGACCACCGGCGCCTACGACCACTACGTCGAGCGCTCCGGACTGGGCGATCCGATCCTCGAGGCCGTGGCGGCGGCCGACCCGGGGGCACCGGAGACCCTGCGGTCCGCCGCCGACCGGGTGGCGGACCTGTTCCGAGGGGCACCGGTACCGGACGATGTCGCCGAAGGGATCCGCGCCGCCTACAAGCGGCTCGGAAGCGGGTCCGCCGCGGTCGCGGTCCGCTCCTCAGCCACCGCGGAGGACCTGCCGGAACACTCCTTCGCCGGGCAGCAGGACACCTATCTCAACATCCAAGGGGAAGAAGCACTGCTGGCGGCGGTGCGTGACTGCTGGGCGTCACTGTGGACGGCACGGGCGATCGGGTACCGCGCCCGCGCGGGCATCGCACCCGAACACGTCAGTCTGGCCGTAGTGGTCCAGGAGCTGGTGCCCTCGGACGCGGCCGGCGTGGCCTTCACCGCCGACCCGGTCACGGGAGCCCGGGAGCGCATCACGATCAACGCCGCCTGGGGACTGGGCGAGGCGGTGGTCAGCGGCGAGGTGACCTCCGACGTCCTGGTGGTGGACCGCGCCAGCGGAGCACTGGTGGAGCGGAGTACCGGGGACAAGGCCGTCATGACGGTGCCCCGTTCCTCGGGCACGGCCGAGGAACCGGTGCCGGACCACCTCCGGTTGCAGGAGGTGCTCCGGGACAACGAGGCCCGGGAACTCGCACACCAGTGCACGAGGATCGAGGAACTGTACGGCACACCGATGGACATCGAGTGGGCCCGCCACGCCGGAAACCTGTACATCCTGCAGGCCCGGCCGATCACCACGGCCCTCGCCCCGGCCCCGGGCACGGCCGGGGCCGTGGAAGCCGAGGTGTGGAACGACAGCCTCGCCGGGGACTACCTGTGGACCAGCGTCAACGTCGGCGAGGCCGTACCCAGCGTGATGACCCCCCTGACCTGGTCGGTGTTCGTGCATTCGATGGCGATGATCAAACCCCTGGGCCGGGTGCCCGGGATCATGCAGTTCGGCAACATCGGCGGCCGTCTCTACATGAACGTGTCCTTGTTCACCGCGTTCGGCTCGAAGGCCGAGGCGATGGCCGAGCAGATCACCGGGCACCTTCCCGACGGTGTGCGGATACCGCCGCTCGGGCTGTCACGGGGGCAGCTGATCGCACGCGCGGCGCCGGTGCTGTTGCGGGCGCTGCCGTCCCTGCTCCCGTACCGGCGCCGGACCGGCGAGAAGCTGGCCCAGGTCCCCGCACGCCTGGCCGCGGCCCGGGAGAGCATCCACGCGGCGCGGACCCCCGTCGAACTGGCGCGCTGCTGGGATTCCGAGGCGAACCCGGCCTTCGCCTTCGCCGCCCGCACCTTCTGGGCCTGCCACGGTCTCGGCCAGTTCGCCTTCCGCCCGTGGCTGCTCAAGCACGGCACGAGCGAGTCAGACGTCAACGCACTGAGCACCGGTGCGGATCCGACTCAGGACGAGAGCCCTCTGGCGAGTCTCGGCCCGGTGGTGGGGCTGGCCCAGCTGGCCCGCGGAGAGATCGACCGGCAGACCTTCATCGAACGCTGGGGGCACCGGTCCCCGGACGAGTTCGAACTGTCGGTACCCCGCCCGGCGGAGGACCCGGACCTGCTGGACCGGCAGGTCGACGAAGCGCGTGCATCCCTGGACCGGTTGGACTCCCTGGTGGAAAGCCAGCGCGAGACCCGGCGGGAGGCGCAGGAGCGGTTCGTGCGGCGCCATCCGGACAAGGCAGGAGAGCTGCGCCGACGGATGGAAGCTTCGGCGCGGGCGGCCCGGTTCCGGGAGGCCGGCAGGTCCGAGTGGGTCCGCTCCATCGGGGTCCACCGCGAGTTCGTGCTGCGCGCAGGGGAACTCACCGGGCACGGGGAGGACCTGTTCTTCCTGGAACTCGAGGAGCTGTTGGCCGTACTGCGCGGCGACGAGACGGCGCTGGCCAAGGTCCCGGCGCGCCGGGCGACCTACGACCTCTACCGCTCGCTGCCGACCTACCCCTCGTTCATCCGGGGCCGGTTCGACCCCCAGCTCTGGGCGTCGGACCCCCACCGCCGGGCCGACGTCTACGAGGAGGGATGTACCCCCACCGGCTCCACCGAGAGCGGGATCCGCGGCGCGCCCGGGGCCGCGGGCACGGTGGAGGGCACGGCGCGGGTCGTCGCCTCTGCTGCCGAAGGCGAGGCGCTGGCGCCCGGCGAGATCCTGGTGACCACCGTGACCAACGTGGGCTGGACGCCGCTGTTCCCCCGGGCCGGGGCCGTGGTCACCGACGTGGGCGCGCCGCTGTCGCATGCCGCGATCGTCGCGCGCGAGCTCGGCATCCCCGCGGTGGTGGGATGCGGCGACGCGACCACCCGGATCGCCACAGGCGACCGGATCCGGGTGGACGGGTCGCGGGGCACCGTCGAGATCGTGGCGTCCGCGGACACGGCGGCCGTTCCTCCCGCCTAAGGAAGGAGTGCCCGGGTACCGGATCGAGCGGGCCGGTACCCGGCGGCCAGGCCAGGGCGGCCCGTGTCCGGACAGCCCCTGGTCAGTCAGGCAGGATCCTGCGCAGGACCACCTTCTCGCCTAGCGCCCAGGCCGTGGAGGCGCACAGGTAGAGCCCCGCGGCCAAGGGGACGAAGGCGGCGACGACCACGGTCGCGAACTGCATGTAGGAGAGCATCCCGAGCATCGGGGGCTGCCCGGGGGTCTCCTTCATCATGGGCAGGACCACGTAGCGGCGGTTGGCCCAGGCCACCGCGGCGAGAGTGGCCAGGAGCGCGGCGAAGACCGGTGCGACCAGGAGCCCTTCCGCGCTGGCGACCAGGGTGCTGCCCAGTTCGACACCGCCGAAGGTGTGCCCCAGCAGCGGCTCCTCGACGGGACCGGCCCCGATGAACAGCCCGTACAGGGCGATGACCAGCGGGATCTGCGCCAGGCCCGGTAGGCATCCGGCCAGCGGCGAGGTGCCCGCCTCGGCGTAGGCCTTGCGCTGTTCGGCGACCATGCGTTCCGGGTTCTTCTGGTGCCGCTTCGAGATCTCCGCCAAGCGGGGCGCGATCCGGGCGCGCTGCTTCTCAGCGCGCACCTGGGCCACCCCCAGCGGCAGGAGCACGATGCGGACGACGACGGTGAGGGCGAGGACCGCCAGCCCGGCGGCCAGGGCTCCGGTGAGCGGGGTGAGCATGCCGGTCAGGGCGGCGAGGATCGATGAGAGCAGGTTGATGGCGGCCGCGATCGGCCCGAGGGTGTACAAGGTGAGGCCCTTCGTCTGGCTGGAGTGTTCAGACGTCAGGCCGCTCGAAGCCGCGACGCGGCGAGGGCGCGGGTCAGCGAGCGGCCGGCAGGGCCGCACCTGGTGCTCGGGGACGCGGTCTGCCCGCCGCGTCGGGGTCGCACAGGGTGAGGACGGGGAGCTTCTCCGAACGGCGGCGCATCGCGCTCGCGGCGCCGGTGGCGGTATCGCCGACCGGCCACGGGGCCGTTCCGCGCAGGGCGAGAAGGGCCAGGGCCGCACCGACCGCGACCACGACGAGGGTCAGTGCGCCGGCCTCAGCGCCGAGCAGGGTGATGTCGGCGGGAAGGAAGCCGAGGGAGAGGAACTCCAGGAAGGGCAGCAGGTCGTGCACGCGTGCCCTCCCTCCCCGTCCGGTCGCACCGATTCTACTCAGCCGTAACGAAGCGGACAAAGGTCCAGTTCACGCCGGTGAGAAATCCGCCGACACTCCGCCGCCGCTCCCCACCTTTTACGCGATCCTGTAGCTAAATGACACAGAGTAACCAACTCCGCACCCAGCTGGCTCTTCCGTGCCCAGCCGTGTGCACGGACTTGCGACCGGCGGGCTCCGGCGAGCCCGCGAAGAGGGGAACCCTGTGCCGATCCGCCCTGCGAACCTGGCCACCATGTCCGCGACCATCTCCGGAGCGATCTCGGGGATGTCCAGCAAGGACAAGACCGCCCCGGTCCTCGTCACCTTCGAGTCCGGCCACGAGCAGACCGTGGAGAACGGCGGCTGCCGGATCCTGGAGACCGGCCAGGGCGGTGTCGTGGAGATCGAGGGCGAGTCCCGTTTCGCCCTGTTCGCGGGCACCAGCTGCCAGGGAAGCCGCAGCCTGGCCTCCGGACACGGATCCGTCCGCTTCGGCACCCCGGTCCTCGCCGGAGCCATCGTCATCGGTTAGCAGTCACCGGTAGACGTCGCGACGGTGCCCCACCCTCACCACCCAAACCTCGACCACCCCGTCGTCAACTGTGTACAGGACCCTGTAGTCACCCACACGGATGCGGTACCCACTCCTCCCTTGCAGCGCCTTGGCTCCCGGGGGGCGTGGGTCGGCCGCTAGTCCACGCACCCCTTGCAGGACACGCTTGCGCTGCCGAGAATCGATCTTCCGTATCTGCCGTAGGGCCGCTGACGTGAAATAGACGTCGTACCCCACCGCTATGAGAACTCGCGTTCCACTTGGTCAAGCGATACCCGCTCACCATCGTCGTCCGCGATCGCCGCCCTCAGCTCGGCGGCGTCTCGGGCGTCCTCGAGAGCTTCCAGGAGTTCCAGGTCCTCGGCTGAGATCAGAGCGGCCACGGCTCGGCCCCGACGCGTGATGGTCACCCGCTCGTTCCCGTAGGCGACACGGTTGAGGGTGTCTGAGAAGTTCTCTCTCGCATCGCCCGCGCCCATGGTCGCCATGGCATCCAGCTCCTTGATCATGTCCAGAGCGTACATTCCGTACGTTACCCATGTGAGGGGATTCGAAAAGCCGGCCTGCTGAATACCTGCACGTACCCTGGGCCAGTCTTTTCAGGAAAGAGTCGCGGCGCGGATGGCCTCGACCTCCTCCGGGGGCCGGTCGAATGTGTCGGCGCGGGACCTCAGTACGGCCCCGGCGACCGCGTGGCCCAGGCTGAGGCGGCGGTCGGCGGGCAGTCCGTCGAGGAGGCCCGACAGGTAGCCGGCGGCGAAGGCGTCCCCCGCGCCGACCTCCTCCACCACGTCCACCGGCGGGGCGGGCACGAACACGGGCTCTGGTCCGCCGAAGCACGTCGCACCGTGTTCGGCGTCCTTGACCACCAGGGTCGGCACCTCCGGAAGCACCGCCCGAACGTCCTCCGCGGCCGGGGTCCCCCACAGGCGTTCGGCCTCATCGCGGCCGACGAACACCACGTCGGCGCGGCGGGCGAGCGCCAGCAGGACCGGCCCGGCCTCACGGGCCGACCACAGCGCCGGGCGGTGGTTCACGTCGAAGGAGCGCCACGCCCCGTTGCCGGAGCCGCGGTCGAGCAGGTGTTCCACCAGGTCGGCCGCTCGGGCGGACAGCGCGGGGGTGATCCCCGAAAGGTGCACCAGGCGGGCTCCCCGGGACCACACCTTCTCGGCGTCGGCGGCCGACATCGCCGAGGCGGCCGAGCCCCTGCGGTAGTAGAGAACCCCCGCGCCACCCGCGGCCGTGTCCTTCACGTACAGGCCGGTGGGCCGTTCGGGGTCCACCTCCACGCCTCGAACGTCCACGTCCCGGCGGGCCACGGCGTCGGTGACGATCCGTCCGAAGGGGTCGTCCCCCACCCGGCTCACCCAGGCGGACCGGTGGCCGAGGCCGGCCAGCGCCACCGCCACGTTGGACTCGGCCCCGCCGGTACCCACCGTGAGGCGGGCGCCCTCGTTCAGCGCTTCCGGCGAGGTGAGCACGGCCATGGTCTCGCCGACACAGATCGCGTCGATCCCGCTCATCCGGCGCTCCCCCGGACCGAGCGACCGGGTAGGCGGTCGGTGCGCCGACCGTCCCGGACGGTGAACTCACCGGAGACCATCACGTGCTCGATGCCCACGGGGGTGCGCCGGGGGTTTTCATAGCTGGCACGGGAGTCGACCGTGTCGGGGTCGAACACCACGAGGTCGGCCACGGCGCCGACCTGGATGGTGCCCCGGTCGGTGAGGCCGAGGCGCTGCGCGGGCCGTGAGGTGAGGTGCCGAACGCACTCCTCGAGGCTGAGGATCCCGAGTTCGCGCACGTAGTGGCCCAGGTAGCGGGGGAACGTGCCCCAGCCGCGCGGGTGGGGCCGGTCGCCGACCAGGATGCCGTCGCTCCCCGCGGTGTGCGCGCTGTGCCGCATGATGGTGCGGATGTTCTCCTCGTTACCGACCTGGAGGAGGCATCCGCTGCGCAGCTCGTCGGCGACCAGCAGGTCGGCGTACACCTGGCCGGCGTCCTCCCTCCGCTGCTTGGCGAGGTCGGCGATGGAGGAACCCACCGCCCAGGAGAGCGAGGGGTCCGCGGTCCCGGTGACGACGAGGGTGGACCAGTCCATGGGCACGCCGTGGTTGCCGTCGGTGCCCTGGACCTCGACCTCGCGGAGGATCCGGGCCCGGGTGCCGGGGTCGCGCAGACGGTCGAGGGTCGCTGGGGTACCGCCCTCCTGAGCCCAGCTGGGCAGTGGGGCACCGAGGTAGGTGGCGCTGGCCCGGTAGGGGTAGCTGTCCAGGGTCACGTCGAGGCCGTAGTGGACGGTGGCCTCGTCGATGGCGTCGAGCACCTCGGGGGCGCGGCCGCGGTTCTGCGGGAAGTTCACGTGGCAGTGCGCGAGGTGGAGGGGGACGTGGGCGCGGCGGGCCACGTCCAGGCACTCCTGGTAGGACTCCACGACCCGCGAGCCGTAGTTGCGGTGGTGGGGGCAGTAGTAGCCGCCCGCCGCGCTGACGGGGTCCAGGAGGGCGACGATCTCGTCGTCGCTCGCGTACATGCCGGGGGTGTAGGTGAGGCCGGTGGAGAGCCCGTGGGCGCCGTCGGCCATGCCCTGGGCCACCATGGCGCGCATGCGGTCGAGCTCGGCGTCGGTGGCCGGGCGGTCCTCGTTGCCCACGACCGCCATGCGGACGTTGCCTTGGGGGACGAGGTAGGCGGCGTTGGCGGGGGCCCCGCGGTCGATCCGGTCGAGGTACTCGCCGACGGTGCGCCAGGAGTGGTCGAGTGCGGGGGTCCCGTTCCAGGCGGCGATCTGGGCGCGGATCGGCTCGACGGTGTCATCGGTGACGGGGGCGTAGCCGAGCCCGTCCTGGCCGAGCACCTCGAGGGTGACGCCCTGGCACACCTTGGCCTCGTGTGCGGGGTCGGCGAGCAGGGCAAGGTCGGAGTGGGCGTGCATGTCGACGAACCCGGGGGCGACGGCGAGCCCGGTCAGGTCCAGGACGCTGCCGGTCGTTCTGGCTGTCCCGGGGGGCAGCATGTGGCTGATGCGTCCGTCTCGAAGGACGAGATCGGCGAGGCGGGAGGGCCCGCCGCTGCCGTCGATCACCCGCGCTCCGGCGAGTACGGTCTCGGGCTGCACTGTTCCTCCGTTCGGGGTCCCCGACACCCGTTTCGACGGAGTCGCCGCCGGAGTGTCGATGTGGCCCAAGATACGCTGCGCGGAAGATAATTGGTAACTTTGTTACCAATAAATATGTCCGGTCGCCCATGAGCTCGCACGAGCACCCGCGCGCGCATGTGCACGCGACACCAGACCGAAGGAGTCCCATGTCCAAGAAAGCGGTCACGACCGACAACGCTCCCGCGCCGGCCGGCGCCTACAGCCAGGGCGTCGTCGCCGGAGGCTTCCTGTACACGGCCGGGTTCGGCCCGCAGGACCCTCGGACCGGGCAGGTCCCGCCCACCGTGGGCGAGCAGACCACCCAGGTCCTGGCCAACGTCGCCGCCGTACTCGAGGAGCACGGCCTGACCCTGGACGACGTCGTGAAGGCCACGGTCCACCTGGAGAACCTCAAGGCGGACTTCCCTGAGTTCAACGCCGTCTACGAACAGCACTTCACCGCCCCCTACCCGGTGAGGACCACCGTGGGCTCGGACCTCGCCAACATCCTCGTCGAGATCGACGTCGTCGCCAAGCTCCGGGACTGACTTCTTCGCCGCCCACCAGCGGTGATCTTGCCCCCAGCTCCGCCCTCGGCCGCCGAGGGTGGAGACAGGGGCAAGATCACCGCTGGTGGGGGCCTAGGTCAGGCGCCTGGCGCGGACCACAACGTCGTGCACGGTGTAGGTGGTTCCGTCGATCGTCTGCTCGGCATCCCGCACCTCGTCCACGAGCACGTCCCAGTGCCCCTCGGCGAGTGCGGCGGTCACGGCGTCACCCTCGTAGTACAGCTCTGGGACGTTCGGGCGCGGCACACCCGCATCGAGGTCCTTGCGGTGGTGCGCGACCACCAGGAGCTCGCCGCCGGGCGCCACCGCGGCGGCCAGCGCCGAAAGCAGCAGCGCACGCGGGTTCGGGTACAGGTGCATGAACTGCGCCGTGACCAACTCGTACGCGGACACCTGGGGCGCCCACGCCGTCACGTCCGCGCGCTGCCAGACGATCCGCTCCGCGATCTCCGCGCCGCGTTCCTCAGCGTGGGCGGCGGCCCGGTCCAACGCCACGGACGAGATGTCCACTGCGGTCACCCGCCAGCCGCGCTCGGCCAGCCACAGGGCATCGGCTCCCTCACCGCTCCCGACGTCGAGTGCGCGGCCCGGCGGCAGCCCTTCGGCCTCGGCCACCAGGTGCCGGTTGGGTCGGCCGCTCCAGATCCTGTCACCGGAGCGGTAGCGGTCATTCCAGAACTCCTCGCCGAACTCCTCGCCGAACTCCTCGCCGAACTCCTCGCGCGGGGCGTCGCGTCCCTGTGCCATGTGTCGTCCACCTCCTGGCCCCACTCTCACCGGGGCCGACTGGTGATGCGAGTTCCCTTGCCGAACCAGCAAGAACACGGGAAGCCCGCCCTACCGCTCGGGATTTCCCCAGAACGCGTCAGTCACACCAGGGGTCGCACACTCCTTCCGCAACCCCCTCAACACAGGACCCGAAGGACTCATCATGATCATCTGGCGCGGCTGGGGCGTTCTCGTTGTGCTCATCGCGGCGGTCTTCACCTGCCCTTCGGCCTCCTGGCCACCGACGTCCCAGGGAGCTGCGGTGCCGACCTCCGGAGCCTTTCGAGTGCGCACCAGGACATCCGAAAACCGCCTCTGACGTCGCTTGGTGACCAACGTCCAGATTCAGTTCCGCGAGGCCTAGAGTTGCCCTGAGTGCGTTCACTGATAACATCATTGCCGCTTGTGGTTTTTGCCCAGGTAAAGCACAGGGTGACCGGCCCTCGCGCTCCCCGGGAGCTGCAGGGCGCGGGCCACTCCGCCTGGACAGCCTCCTCCGCGCACCGCCCGTCGACCCCCGTTCCGGCGATACACGCGAAGACGACCGGGACTTACAGACCCGCAGCGGCGTGCCCGCTTTGAACGAATATAAAACAAACTTTTCAGTTTTCCTCCGCCGCGCACGGCGACGGAGACCGAAAATCCGCCCCGCCACGGAAGGGGCGACCCCTGGGCGCCCCCGGTTCGAACTCGGCGACAGCCCGGCCGGAGAAGCCGAACCTCCAGCAATGTCGCGCACCCTGGAGCGGACGGGAAGCGACGGCCCTCAGCAGGGGAACCGGGCAACCGTCCGGAACCCTGTCAAGTTACTAGTCAGCAGCCAATATTGAACCCGAAGGGACACCTTCGTCTTTACCAGGGCAATGAAGTCGCTACTCTAATCCCTGCTGCCAACAGGCCTCCCCGCACTGAGGACCCCAATGCCTGACTCCCCTCCCTCTGACGTCGCTGCGCACCGGAACACCCGACGATTCCACGCACCGACCCCGCGCCCCCGCTGGAGCACTCGCGCCCTACTCCTCGTGACAACGGCCCTGCCCGCGGCCCTCATGGCCGTCCTAGCCGCGGTAACGGTGCTGTTCGTCCTCGCCATAGATCTCTCCGACGTTTCCGACCAGAGCGCGGCCCTCGCCCTCGCGCTGTCCGCGGCCGGTGTCGGAGCCCTACTCATCCTGTTCCTCGCCGCCTACGGCGCGGGGCAGGCCAACCATCAGGTAGACAGGCGTGTCAACGACCTGCGCGCCTGTATCGCCCAAGGGCAGGCCAACCTGCGGGAGCTCACCGATCGGGTGCGACGGAGCGAACACCCCGAGTCCCCCGAGCACCCCGCCGGACCCGCGCGCGACAGCGACCCGTTCACGCGTCTGGCACACGAATTGGCCGTCGCCCAGCACGCCTCGGAGACGGCAGTGGTCGAGATCGCCGGACTACGCTACGCCCGTCCCTCCGAGCAACAGGTCGAGGTATTCGTCAACGTCGCACGTCGGATGCAGTCCCTCGTCCACCGGGAGATCACTCTGCTCGACGAGCTGGAGTCCCAGGTCGAGGATCCGGACCTGCTCAAGGGCCTCTTCACCATCGACCACCTGGCCACGCGGATGCGGCGCCAGTCCGAAAGCCTCGCGGTCCTCGGAGGTGCGGCGTCGCGGCGCAAGTGGAGCAAACCGGTCTCGCTCTACGAAGTCCTCCGCTCGGCCGTGGCCGAGGTCGAGCACTATTCCCGGGTCAAGGTGGTGCCGCCGGTCACGGGCACCCTAAACGGCAGCGCCGTCGTCGACGTCATCCACCTGGTCGCCGAGCTGATCGAGAACGCCACCAAATTCTCGCCACCCCATGCGCAGATCATGCTCCGAGCCGAGAGTGTGCCCGCCGGTGTGGCCATCGACATCGAGGACCGCGGACTTGGCATGCAGTCCGCCGACATCCACCGGATGAACAGTCTGCTCTCCGACCCGGGCCAGATCGACATCGGGGAACTGCTCCGCGACGGTCGTATCGGTCTGTACGTCGTCTCGGCCCTCGCCCGTAAGCACAGTGTGCGGGTCGAGCTACAGAGGAACGTCTTCGGCGGGACCCAGGCCATCGTTCTCCTGCCGAACGGTCTGGTCGGCTCGGAGAACCAGAAGCGCGGCGCCGGGCCCTTGGAGCACGCCTCCGCCGGACCCGAACCGGTGCCGACGGTCGCCTCCGTCTCAGCAGGGCAGACCTCCGCGGTGAACGGGCCCACGACGCAGGTCCCGGCCCGCCCGTTCCCGGGGCCCTCTCCGGTCACCACCCCGTCGCCTGTCCGTGAGCCCGCTCCGGTTGATGCCGGTCACGGGTACGGAGACCAGGGGTCGGGCACGGACACCCGGTACCCGATGGACCGCCGCGCCGAGCCAGCCCGTGCTCCCTTCGAGCCTGCCCAGCCGCCACGTCCGGGCCGCTCGCCGCGGGCGCGGGACAACGGCACCGAACGCACCGGACCGGACCCCGATCCGACACCCAGCCCGCCAGCCCCCACACCGCCGCCCCAAGGAAAGCAACCCGCCGACGTGCGACCGCCGCTGCCCGAACGCCAGGTGCAGACACACCTCGCGCCCGAGCTGTGCGAAGAACGCACGCCCGGGCACCGAGAGACCGGCGGCGACCACACGCCCGATCTCATGTCCGCGTTCCAGTCGGGCTTCAAGCGGGCCGAGGCGGAGAACGCCAACGACCCGCTGGACCGCAACGACAGCAACAGCTGACCTACCAGCACCCGCGCGAAAGAGAGACCATTCATCATGGTGAGTGCCGCACACCCGGGTCAGGAGTCTGACCTCAGCTGGCTTCTCAGCAACCTCGTCGAAAGGGTTCCGCATACGCGAAGCGTCGTCCTGCTGTCCTCCGACGGACTCAAGAGGGCGGTGTCCGGCCTCGACGTCGAGAGCGCGGAACAACTGGCGGCCATCGCTTCCGGACTGTTCTCCCTCGCCCGCGGCACCGGGCTCAAGTTCGGCCGGAGCGAAGTGGTCCGCCAGGTGGTCGTGGAACTGGACGACACGCTACTTTTCGTCTCCTCAGCCGGCTCCGGTTCGGTCCTCGCCGTCCTCGCCGGGCGCGAGGCAGACGTCGGCGTCCTCGGATACGAGATGTCCCAGCTCATCAACAGCGTCCGGCCCTTCCTCGCGACCCCGACCCGGTCGACCGACTATCGGGCCCGATGGACATGACTTCGTCCGAAGACGACATCTGGATCGACGAGAAGGCAGGGCGCCTGGTCCGCCCGTACACGGTGAGCAACGGACGTACCAACCCCACCAACAGGCTGGACCTGCTGTCCATGGTGATGGCCACCGGGCAGGTCTCCCGGAGCCAGCTGGAGCCGGACCACGCCCAGGCCCTGTACCTGTGCCCCGGTCCGACTCCGGTGGTTGAAGTGGCCGCTCACCTCCGACTGCCCTCGGCCGTCACCAAGATCCTCCTCTCCGATCTGATCGACTGCGGGGCGGCGACCACCCACGCGCCACGGCCCGCCGCCGACCCGACCGACCGATCCGTATTGGAAGCACTGCTGCATGGCCTACAACAACGACTCTGAACCGTTTCCCACAGCGGTCAAGATTCTGATCGCGGGTGGCTTCGGCGTCGGCAAGACCACCTTCATCGGCTCGGTCAGCGAGATCGAACCCCTAAGGACCGAGGAGATCATCACCTCGGCGAGTGTCGGCACCGACGACCTCGGCGGAGTCGAGGAGAAGTCCACCACCACAGTGGCCTTCGACTTCGGGCGGGTCACCTTCTCCTCCCAACACGTGCTCTACCTGTTCGGTACGCCCGGCCAGGAGCGCTTCTGGTTCATGTGGGACGAGCTCTGCGAGGGCGCGCTGGGTGCGGTCGTCCTGGCGGATCCGCGCCGCCTTGAGGCCTCCTTCGCGGCCGTGGACTTCTTCGAGCGCCGCGGTATCCACTTCCTCGTCGCCATCAACCAGTTCGAAGGCGCGTTTCGCTACGAGCCCGAGGAGGTGCGAGCCGCCCTCAAGCTCGGCTCCCGGGTTCCGGTCACGGTTTGCGACGCGCGGTACAGCCACGCCGCGACGTCCGTACTCGTGTCCCTCGTGCAGTCTTTGCTCGCCGCCAGTTCCACCCCGACCACGTAGTCCGCTCGAAGAACCCCGGAGTTGGAGCACGCCTTGACCGATCACACCGAAGAACACCTACTCACCCCGAAGGACGAGGAAGTCCCCCAGCGCATGGCGCGACTGCAAGAACTGCGGCTCGGGGACGGCCCCGACCCGGAGTTCGACGATTTCGCCCGCGAGCTGGCTCAGAGCTCCGGCGCCCCGTTCGCGATGGTCAACTTCATCGACGAGGACCGCCAGTACTTCGCGGGCCTGTACGTTGCCGGAAACCCGACGAACGGTTCCGGCACGGGCGGGAAGCCCTCAGAGGCCTCGGAACCCGACCGGGTCATGGGCCGCGACCACGGCTACTGCCCGCACGTGGTGGCCCGGCGCCTGCCGCTGGTCCTCGACGACGTCTGCGACTACCCCCGGTTCGCCGGCAACCCGGTGGTCGACGAGATCGGCATCCGCTCCTACATCGGCGCTCCGATCATCGACCGCACAGGGACGACCCTCGGCACGATCTGCATCGTCGACCGCGAACAACGCCCCTGGGGACGTCCGGGGCTGCAGTTCATCAAGGAGAAGGCCGCCGAGCTGACGGAACTCATCCACCGGCGTGAGGACCAGTACGCCCGGGCCGCTCCCTCCCCGGATGCGCACCGACCGCTCTGACCCGCGGCAGTGGGGGCGCAACACCGACCCGCCACAGGGGCCCCGATCCCGGCAGCTTGGGTTCTAGCGGTGGTCGCAACACCCTGACTTGAGGGAGGTTGCGACCACCGTGTCGTTTTCGAAGAAGGAACGGGCTCGGCTACGGGAACGCTTCCTGGAGCTGATGGGCGAGATCGGTAGTGTCACCGAGGTGGCCCGCACCTTGGGCGTCAACCGCAACACCGCGTTCGGATGGGCCAGCAAGGCCGGACTACGCTCCCAGCCGCAGCAGCGACCGCACCCGGCACGGCAGGAGTACCAACGCCTACGCAAGAGCGCTGTGCCCCGCAGAGAAGCCGCGCGACGAGCCGGGATCAACGAGCGCACCGCCCGAGACTGGGACCACGGAGTACGCAAGTCCCGTAACTCCCGCTTCTACCCCGATGGTCGCCGTGTGAACTACTCCACCGGACAGACGACCATGGAGTCCATGACCAGTCCCCCAGCAACGCTGGACACGCTCGAAAAGCTCGTCCATCCGCGGTTTTTGACCCTCGCGGACCGGGAACGGATCGCGGACCTGGACCGAGCGGGGTGGAGCCTGCGAGCGATCGGCCATGACCTGGGGCGCCCAGCCTCCACGATCAAGCGTGAGCTCGACCATCACCGCGCCACCGATGGCTCCTACGGTGCCTACACGGCCCAGCGCCGGGCGGCCACACAGCGGGCGCGTCCCAAACCCGCCAAGCTCGCCGCCACCGGACCTTTGCGAGACTATGTCGCCACGGGTCTGCGCCAACAATGGTCCCCCGAGCAGATCAGCAACCGGATCGTTGAGGACCACCCCGATGAGCAGGACATGCGTGTGAGCCACGAGACCATCTACCAGGCGCTCTACGTCCAGGCCCGAGGCGGACTCAAACGCGAGGTCGCCGCCGCCTTGCGCACCGGCCGTATCCGACGCGAGCCGCACCGCTCACCCGAGCACAGGCAGAGCCGGTTCGTCGACGAGATGGTGATGATCAGCGAACGTCCCGCCGAGGTCGAAGACCGTGCCGTTCCCGGGCACTGGGAAGGGGATCTCATCACGGGTGCTTACAACAAGTCCGCGATCATCACCCTGGTCGAGCGCTCTACCCGGTACGTGATGCTGGGGCACGTGCCCGGTGAGCACACCGCCGAGGCGGTCGGGGGTGTGCTGAGCGCGTTGATCACCGCGCTGCCCGAGCATCTACGCGGATCGTTGACCTGGGACCAGGGCAGCGAGATGGCCGGCCACAGGAGGTTCTCCATCGCTACGGGGGTGCCGGTGTTCTTCTGCGATCCCGCCTCTCCTTGGCAGCGCGGGTCGAACGAGAACACCAACGGGTTGCTGCGCCAGTACTTCCCCAAGGGCACTGACCTGTCGGTGCACGGCCCGCTGGATCTAGAGCATGTGGCTCAGAAACTGAACGGTCGGCCACGCAAGACGCTCGGCTGGAAAACTCCAGCCGAGCGTCTGCATACACTCGTGTGATCAACGAGGTGTTGCGAAGACCCCTTGAATCCGCCCAGGGACCGGGGCCCCTTCCTTACGGGTCAAGAGAATTGCGCCTGCTCCCCCGCACGGGAGGCGAACCTCTCGGACCACTGCCCCTTGTTCCTGCCGAGCGCGAATTCGCTGAGCCTGAGCAACTGGACGTCGGAGGTGCCGGCGGGGGCGAAGATGTGGTGTGCGTCCCGCATGTACCTTTCGACCGGACGGTCGGTGAGGAGCCCGCACGCGGCGTGCATCTCCATGGACGCGCGCGCCGAGTCAAGGGCACCCTCGACGTTCACGAGTTTGGCGTTCATCAGCTCCGCGTCACAGGGCAGACCGTGGTCCAGTCGACCCACCGCGTCGTAGGCGGCAAGCCTCGCCGTCATCAACCGCGACTGCATCTGCCCCAGTTTCGTCTTGACCGCCGGAAGCTCGGACAGTGGTTCCCCGTAGCGGTGCTGGGCCGAGACGAAGGCGGTGGTCTCCTCCAGCACAGCTTGGTGGATCCCGAGGGAAACCGCAGTCAGGTTGGCTCTTCCGTACAGGACGCTGGAGGAATAGGCGACGGGCAGGCCGTCGCCCTCCTCTCCCAGCCGGTTGGCGGCGGGGACCCGGCAGTTGTCGAAGACGAGCTCTCCGAAACTGAATCCGTGCAGTCCCATGGCGGGGCGGTGCGGCTCGAGCGAAAAGCCCGGGGCGTCCGCCTCGACCAGGAACGCGGACAGGCCTTTGGATCCGGGACCGGTCCGGACGACGACTCCGTGCAGGTCGCCGACGTGGCTGTTGCCGACGAACACCTTCCGCCCGTTGAGGACGTACTCGTCGCCGTCGCGCACCGCGCTCGTCGTCATACCAAGGACGTGGCCACCCGACTGGGATTCTGTCACAGCGATCGTGGGCAGGCAGTCTCCCTTGGCCACCTCCGGAAGCCACGTCTTCTTCTGTGCGTCGTCGCCGAAGTGGATGATCTTGGCCACACCCAGTTGGGAGGCCTGGACCATGGCCCCCATCGCCCCACTGACACGGGACAGCTCCTCGATGATGATCGTCTTCGCCACGTGGCCCAGGCCCATGCCGCCGTACTCCTGGCCGATAGTGACACCGATCCATCCCTGTCGGGCGATCAGACTGGACAGCTCTTGTTGGACGGATCGGGACTCCTCCATAGCCGACACGCGGGGCCGGACCTCTGCCTCCGCAAAGGCCCGGACCTTCGCCCTTAGGCGCTCGTGACACTCCGTGGCGAACGACTCGGTCATTCGGGTCCCTTCACATGTACGTTCTTGCCTCAGGCGACCGCAGGGAACAGCCCGTCAGCGGACCCACACGGCCAAGCCAGCGGGGACATGGTGAATTAGAGCCCTGTGGAAACACAAGCCTTTACCTACCACACCAAACAATAACCATATAAAGGACAACACTTCCGGACGGTCTTATTCAAGATCAGAGCACGTGAAACAAGAGGTACCACCTGCGGCTGACAATGCACCGCGGCCGGGACAAGCCTCTGAAACACTTCCTTTGAACTGCGAAGACACCGCAACTTCGCCCCGAAGCCCCACGCAGGCGAAGCGCCTGAGGCACACGAGGGGCCAGCGGCCAGCGGACAGCTCGCCCGACCAGCCGATACACCGGCTCACGACAGCGCGATCTGTGGGCGATATCACATCAACAGAAGTTTATCGACACACAAGAAGGCAGGGCAGCATACCTCGAACAGGTATTGCATCGGCCCATATCGAGCACACTCCGTAATCGACCGCGGGCGATCACCCCAGTGAATTGACCGAACGCCCCGAGCCGAAGATCCGAGCCAGACACCAGGGACCCATAGCTGACCCGTTACGGCTCCCGGTTCGGGACCCCGTTCAGGGCCCTACTTCGGCCCCTTTTCCTCGAAGTCCTCCAGGCACAGCTCCAGCAGAGCCAGCACCCGTGCGGTGAGCTGCTCCCGGTCGTGTGCGCGCAGGGCGGTCGCCCCCTCCACACGCCGGACGCGACCGACGCCCAACAGGACCGAGGCGACCAAAGAGGCGTGGACGCGCGCGTTCGGCCCGCCCAGATACCTGGCCAAAGGGTCGATCAACGCGCTCTTGAGCCTCCCCTGGTAGACCGACTGCAGGTCGGGGTCGCCCGCGGAGTCGTCCAGCGCCAGCTGCAGCTGGCTGCCCTCGCCGTGCAGACGGCCGACCGCGTGCTCGGCGAGGCGCTCCGCCAGGTCCTCGGGCTCCCCCTCCTCGATGAGTTTGGGAAAGACGCCGTCCTCGCGCAGGATCTCGGTGAGCAGCCCGGCTTTGGAACCGAAGTAGCGGTTGATCAACGCGACGTTCACCCCGGCCTGCGAGGCGATCTTGCGCGAGGACACCGCACCGTACCCCTCGTTGGTGAACAGCGCCTTCGCACTGGCGAGGATCCGTTCCCGGGTCGCCTCACGGCCACGTATCGGCGCCTCCGCGCCGCCTCCGGTCCCGTCCGGACGCTCCATCTGCACACCCCTTGGTGGCCGCGATCTGGCTTTCAGGACTCCAGGTTGACACCTCTACGCACCCATCGCCTACCGGAAGGGGCGGAGAGATACCGATTTGACAGGTCAACAGCGTTTACATATACCTGAAGTGGATGCTTGCCCCCGGCGTATGAGCCGTGGGGCTTTCGTGCGTCCGGAATCGGGGGACACATGGAGCAGTCGGCAAGCAGCACATCCGAGTCACCGGGGCCCGGCCCCGATCCGGACTCTTCCTCCGCAGAAGGCCTCCCGACCACCGGTGCCGCCACCGAGGCCACCGCCGACCCCGCGCCCGAATACCCCTCCCGCCGGGTCGTCCGCCGCATCATGGTCGGCCTCATCCTGGCCATGCTCACCTCGATGCTCACCAACTCGATCATCGGCACCGCCCTGCCGACCATTATGGGTGAGCTCGGCGGCCAGGACCGGCTGGCTTGGGTGGCGACGGCGGCCCTGCTGACCATGACCGCCTCCACCCCGGTCTGGGGCAAGCTGTCCGACATCTGGGGCCGCAAGCTCCTCTTCCAGATCGCCCTCGGCATCTTCATCGTCGCCTCGCTCGCCGCGGGCTTCGCCCAGGACATCAACTGGCTGATCGCGGCGCGGGCCCTCCAGGGGCTTGGCGTGGGCGGCCTGGCCACACTGCCCAACATCATCCTCGGCGACGTCGTCTCACCGCGCGAGCGCGGCCGCTACAGCGGCCTGATCGGCATGGTCTTCGGCGTCTCCACCGTGCTCGGACCGCTGGTGGGCGGCTTCCTGGTGGACAGCCCGCTCGGCTGGCGCTGGTGCTTCCTCATCACCGTCCCCCTCGCGGTGGTGGCCTTCTGCGTCATCCAGCTCATGTTCCGCATGCCGTTCACGCCGCGCCGCAAACCCTCCGTTGACTGGCTCGGCGCGGGGTTGATCTTCAGCGCCGCCAGCACCGTGATCGTGCTGCTCAGCCTGGGCGGCACCGAGATCCCGTGGAACTCGCCGACCGCTTACGGCATGGGTGCCGGCGCGGTGCTGCTGACCGTCTCCGCAATCCTGATCGAGCGCCGCGCCAAAGAACCGATCATCCCCACCCGCCTCTTCCGCGACCGCACGTTCGTGCTGGCCTCCGCGGGATCGGTGTCCGTCGGCATGATGATGTTCGGCCTCATCATCTACATGCCCCAGTACCTGCAGATGGTGCACGGGATGAGCCCCACCGTCTCCGGCCTGATGACCCTGCCGTTGGTGGGATCCTTCCTGTTCACCTCGATCGGCTCCGGCTTCGCGATCAGCGGCACCGGCCGGTGGAAGGCCTACCCGGTCGTCGGCATGGTGCTGTGCGTCCTCGGCTTCACGGTGCTGAGCCTGGCGCAGGTCGACCCCGGGCTGACCACGGTGATCGCGGGGCAGATGCTCGTGGGCCTGGGATTCGGGCTCAACATGCAGATCCTCCTGTTGGCCACCCAGAGCGCGCTCCCGGTCAGGGACATGGCCTCCGGCACGGCCTCGGTCACCTTCTTCCGGAACCTGGGCGGTGCCATGGGGGTGGCGGCCTTCGGTGCGGTGATGGTGAGCAGGCTCAACGCCGAACTCGACGCCGCCGCGGCCCGGGCACAGGAGGCGGTGGCAGCGGACGCGCTCAACGGAACCGAATCTGGTGCTGAGGAGCTGTCCATCGGCCTGGAGGAGGCCGCAGAGTCCGCCCAAGGCTCCCCCGAGCTCGTGCACTCGCTCCCCGAACCCGTACGCGAGGTGGTCGTGGGCGCCTTCGACCACGCGATGCAGGGCGTGTTCGTGGCCGGAATCCCCATCGCTGCGGCCGGGCTGATCGCGGTGTCCTTCATGAAGGGTGTGCCGCTGCGCGGCGGGGACACGAAGAGCCCGCCCGTGGCGGGCCAGAAGGACGAGGCGGCGGGGGAGGCCGCGAAGGCGGCGAAGGCCCGGAGGAGCCCCGGGGCGGGCAGGAAGCGGAAGGGCCGCAAGGCACGCCGGAGCTGGAGCGCCAAGCCCGGGAGCGCCGCTCAGAGGTAGCGGCGGAAACCCTCGGCGGAGTTGTCGAAGCCCAGGGAGGCGTAGAACCTGTGCGCCCCTTGGCGGCTCTCGTGCGAGAGGAGCTCGACCTTGTAGCAACGCGCGCGCGTGGCGCGGTCCAAGGCGTCTTCCATCAGCGCCCTACCGATGCCCTGGTACCTCGCGTCCGGGTCGACGACGAGGTTGTCGATCACCGCCCAGGGCTGGGCGTCGTGGGTCAGGTTGGCTACCACCAGCAGGTCCAGGGTCCCGATGATCTGGCCCCGGCGCTCCGCCACGATGACGGTGCGTTCGGGGTCGTTCTCCATCCGGGTCCAGGCGCGTACAGCGGCTGAGGACATGCGAACTTGCGCGCTCTGCGTATGGGTGGTGTCACCGAGTTCCCGCAGAAGTCGCAGAATCGCACCTAGGTCGGACCGAATGGCCGCGCGTATCATCATGGCTGTCGGCATCGTAGCCGACAGCCTGCGACAAGGCGGACTTCACCCTACTTTTGGCCACAAAACGCCAAGGGCGGGACCGGCGGTCCCGCCCTCACGCCATATCGCCTGGGACCTCGGTCCCGAGCCGGTCAAGGCTTGCGGATGACCCGCACGCCCTCGTCGCCCGTGGGCGGCTGCTGATTGCCCTCCGGACGCCGGTAGACACCGGTGATGCCCGGGTCACCGCTGTCCTCGTCGTCGGACGGGGCCGACTGGGCCTGCTGCGGACCGCTCTGCTGCTGTCCCTCCTGGCCCGGCGCCGGTCCATCGACCCGGCCGCCCTGCGGAGCTGAGGCCTTGGGGTCACCGCCCTGGCCGCCCTCCGGCTTGGGGCCCTCCTGCTTGCCCTGCTCGGGCTTGGGCATCGGCTTGATACGCACCGTGGCCTCGTCCGGCTCCTGCTGGAGCGGGGGAACCTTGGTGGCGGCCTCCTCCTTCTCCGGCTGCTGAGCGGGCTCGGGCGCCTCGGGAGCCTTGTTGGCCGGAGCCTTGCCCCCCGGAGCCTTGCCCTCCGGAGCCTTGCCCTCGGGCTTGGTGCCCTGGCTGGGCTGCTGACCCTTGTTCGGCTGACCCTGGCCGGGCTGCTGCTGGTTCGGCTGCTGCCCCGCCGGCGGGCTCTGGTTGGGCTGCTGGGCCTGGTTCGGCTTGCCCTTGGGCTCCTCGGCCGGGGCGGCAGCGTCCTCGCGGGACAGACCGGTCTCCAGAGCGCCTGCCTTGTCCTCGGCGGTGACCAGGTCGGCCAGCGTGGAGTGCATGTCCTTGAGCCGACGCAGGGCCTCGGCGTGCGTGGCCGTCAGCGTCGCCAGACGCCGGTCCGCCGTGTCGTGGATCTTCTTGGCCCGGGCCTCGGCCTCGCTGAGGCGCCGGTCGCCCTCCTGCTTGGCCTGTTCGCGGAGCTGGTCCGCTTCCTTCTTCGCACTCGCGACCATCTCATTGGCCTCGGTGCGCGCGGAGGAGACGATCCGCTCCGCGTGCTCCTCGGAGTCCTTGCGGTGCTTGGCGACCTCCTCCTTAGCCTTCTTCTCGGCCTCCTTCACCTCGGACTCGACCCTGGAGCGACGCTCCTTGGCCTCTTCCTCGGCGATGCGGAGAATCTCCGCCATGCGCTCGCTGATCTGCTCGTGCTCAGGCTTGACCTGAGCCTTCTCCCGAGCGATCGCGAGATCGCGCTTGTACTGCTCCAGCTCGTCGTCCATCCGCTGGAGACGCTCGCGGAGGTCCTTGAACTGGTTGTCCATTCGGACGTAGTAGTCGTCGACGTGCGCCTTGTCGTAGCCACCCTTGCGCACTGTCGGGAACCTGTCTTGCTGCAGTCCGCCGCCCGGCAACATATCGCTCATGTGCCTTTCATGTCCTTAACACCGTTGACTGCACGTCGCAGATGGTGAGAGTTTCCCCGTACCCAGTTGTCACAGGAACACCCATCGGGTCGTTTCAGCGACTTCTGCCCGCGGATGTCCCATCCCGCGCCACGGGCCGGCTCGATGAGGGGTACCGGCCGAGCGCGGAGCGTAACGCCGTGGACACCGTCCAAACGACCAAGGTAGACACGCGCTGTGCCGCGGCGTCAAGAGCCCTGACGGGTACATCGCCGTGCGGACCCTGGTCACGTTCTTACTAAGGTATGCGCGATCATCCCCGTACGGGTGCAGAGCGGTCAACTTCCTGCCCTTCAGCCCCAGGGGACCTACGTTGGGAAGGGCCTTGACATGGGCAGCGAGACGGACAACCCGACCACGGGCCAGAACCCGGGGCCGTGGATCGGCGGAGCCCCTTTCGGTGAGCCGGAGATCCACGACACGGCCTGGATCGCCCCCGGAGCGATCGTTGTCGGCCGCGTCCGCCTGGGTGCGGAGAGCAGCGTCTGGTACGGGTCGGTCCTGCGCGCCGACACCGAGGACATCGTGGTCGGTGAGAAGGTCAACATCCAGGACCAGTGCGGTCTGCACTCCGACCCCGGAGAGCCCGTGATCCTGCACGACAACGTGAGCCTGGGCCACAAGGCGATGGTGCACGGTGCGGTCGTCGAGGAAGGCGCACTCATCGGTATCGGCGCGATCGTCCTCGGCGGCGCGCACGTGGGCAAGGGGGCACTCGTCGCGGCGGGTTCACTGGTCCCGCCCGGCAAGACCGTTCCGCCGAACACCCTCTGGGCCGGGCTCCCCGGAAAACCGGTCCGAGAGCTCAACGACGACGACCGGCTCGTACTGGAGCACACCCCCACCGCCTACGCCGCCTACGCGGTCCAGCACAAGGACGTCGCCTGGCGCTGAGGTTGCCGACACGGGAGTGGCCCGGACGGCATCGGTCGGCTGACAAACGGCGGGGGGCGCGTACCCCGCCGACCTGCATGACCCTCTCGGGGGAGGGACCTTCGGCCCCCTCCCCCGAGGGGGCCGGCACCCCCTGGCTAACCCGGGTGAGCAGTCCACTGGTCCACAAGAGTCATGCGCTCAGGCCGCCTCCGGTCGTACCCTGGAACTCCTCGCGTTCTGTGGAAACGGTTCTGTCGCACCCGGCCCACAACCCCTCGACGCGGGTTTCTCATTTTGTCCTGCGACACCGTTGTCCCGGGAGGTGAGCCGTGATCGGTCTCGGCCTTCGCGACCGCCTCCACGACCACGTCGCGCTGGACGAGATCGAACTCTACGCCGAGGTGCTCATCGCGGTTGCCGATACCGACCGGCCGCTCAGCGCTACCGAGATCGACCGCGTCCTGGGGCTCACCTCCGCCGTACCGGCTGAGTCCGGGCAGACCGCGGAGCCCGGAGAACAGGCCCTGGACGGGGGCGATCGGCCCGGCTCAGATCCCGCCCGGCGGCCACGGGCGGCAGGTCCCCGCGGAGCACCGGTACCCGCCCCGGACCGGGTTCCAGAGCCGTCGCCACCCGAGCCGTCCGAGCAGGACACCCACCCGGACGGGCCCACAGCGCGGGATGCCGGTACAGGTCGGGAAGACGCGTCCCCCGACCACTCTGTGCCCCTCCAGGACGACCCCCGGACCACGTCGGTCGCGCGGGCGGTACGCCGAGCGGTTCCCAAGCCCTCCAGGGAGCCGAACCCGCTGTGCAGCTCAACCCACCGCATCTACCCCTGGCCCTGCTGAGCACCGGACCACCGCAAACCCGGCATGCCTGGAATCCGCTGTGTCTCGGCCCGGCTGAGCCCGTGACCCGGGCACTCGGCCCCGTGATGGCCGGAATCGGCCCGATCCGGTACCTCCCGTCCTGCTGCGCGTGAGCCCACACGGGGTATTCCCCCTCCAGGGCCCCTCAGCCCACTGAACGGCCAGCAGCCCCTCAGGAGCCGAGATGCACGCAGGACCTTCCGACCGACCCGAGCGCGAGGGAGGCCGGGACACCGACGCGCACCCGCGCCGCCGCGCCGACGGCGAGCCCGACAACGCACGCCGGATCACCTTCACCATCGCCCTCGTGGTCACGTTCGCCTTCCTCCTGGTCACGGCGGCCGGACTCGGATGGTTCCTCTCGGACAACGGCCCCCTGTCCGACAGCCCCACCGCGGCCGACACCGACGACGAAGGCGCGGAAGACGAAGCGGACGGAGCGGAGGAGGACTCGGGCGCGGCGCCCGATCCCGTCGACGAGGACACCGTCACCGATTCCGAGGCCGGGCTCACCTACGACCTGCCCGGCGATGCCTGGGAGCGGCTCGGCGACGACCAGGTCCCGGCCGAGTACACCTCCTACGCGGTGTACGGCTCCGCGGACGACCCGGACGCCGTCATCATCACCGGAACCGAGGACCTCGGCCCCCTGGAGCCGATCGCGGTCTCAGGGGTGTCGCTGGCCCTGGACACGGCCGACGACCTGGTGACCGACGTCAGTGACCTGCGGGCCGAACCCTCCGGCGACACCGAGGTGGACGGCCTGCCGGCCTTCGGCGTGACCATGGGCGGCAGCACGGACGACGGCGAAGAGTCCTACGGCCGGTTCCTCGTGGTGGAGCTCGACGGCGACCAGGGCGCATTCATGCTCGGCCTCAACACCGGGGGCGGCGACGAGGCCACCGCCGAGGTCGACTCCGCGTTCGATTCGGTCGGCACCCTCTGATGCACGGGCGCTGACCCGGCCACCGAACGCCGGGCACCGGGACGCACTCGGCGACCCGTACGTCACGGGACTCCCAAGAGTCACGGGGATTCCGGGAGCTCAGCACCCCGGCGCGCCAGTCGCTCCGGGGTGTCCAGCTCACAGGGGAATCACCGCGCGGAGCAGGAACCCGCCGTCCTTGGTCCGCGCCCCGGACAGCGTTCCGCCGCCCAGGGCCACGCGCTCGGACAGCCCCGCCAGCCCGTTGCCGCCGCTCGCCTCCGTTTTCACGTCACGCGCGTGGTCGTTGTACACCTCGACGACGAGTCCTTTCGGGCCCTCGAAGCCCTCTCTGGTCAGCGTGAAGCCGATCTGGCACTCCTCGGCGTCGCTGTGCCGCATCACGTTCGTTCCGCCTTCGCGCACCACCCACGCGGCCAGCCCGGCGACCTTCGGTGGCAAATCCAGGCCGTCCAGGCCGGTGACGGTGCTCCTGGTACCGCCGGAGTCGAGGACCGACACCGCCGAGTCCACCTCCCCTTGGAGGTCGACCTCCCGGTATCCGCTGACCGCGGAGCGCACCTGTTGGAGCGCTTGGCGGGCCAGGGTCTGGACCTCGGCCATCTCGGCACCGGCCCGGTCGGGCGCCCGGTCCACGAGCCGTCCGGCCAGCTGGGCTTTGACCGACAGAGCGGAGAGGCTGTGCCCGAGCAGGTCGTGCATGTCGCGTGCGAAGCGGAGCCGCTCCTCGGTCACCGCCAGCTGGGCGCGGGCGCGCTGCCCGGCGACCGCCTCTCGGGTGATGTCCCACAGCCAGATCATGCCGAGCGTGGTCGCGGCCAGCCCCAGTGCGACGGCGATCGAAGCGAACCACACCAGCGCGTAGAGAACCGGGTTGAGCGCGCTCAGGCCCCCCTCGTGCTGGAAGAAGGTCGGCGCCAGCGGCAGCGGTGACAGCAGGAGAACGACGGTGACGTAGACGGAGGTCCGGCGCGGGGCGAGGAAGGCGCCGAGCGCCCACCAGGCGGCGATCGTGAACATTGCGTTGAGCGGGCTGTGGAGCAGTACGGCGGTGACCGCCAGCAGGACGAGCGAGGCCCAGTAGAGCTTCGGGGACGGCTGCCGGTTCCCGTCCATCCGCTCGATGAGCAGCACGATGAGCAGCACGGCGATGATCGCGGAGAGAAGCACACCGACCGCCGAAGGCCATACCGCTAGGCCCTGGCTGGGGGCGTAGACCACGTCCAACACGGGAAACGCGATCACGACCAGGGTGGTGAAACCGAGGACGACCGTGATGATGTGCCGGGCGGTCCGGATCCGGCGGTCCCGTCGCTCGTCGTCGGTGAGCGCGGGCACCGTGTCCCTGAGGCCGTCTTCGTCCTGGTTCACGGCCTCTCGTGCGGCCGGTGCCGTCTGCGCGGTCGGACGGTGGTCCTCGGAGGTACCGGCGGACCGGGTTCCAGGGGTACCGTCCGTCCTGGGGCGGCCGGGCGGGCTGACCTGGGTCGCACCGTTCTCGTTCAAGACAACTCCTGGTTGGCGGGGCCCTCCGGACAGGGGAAGGACGGCTCGGAGCAGGAAGCCGCCGTCGTTGGTTGGGACCGCCGCCAGTGTGCCACCTCCCCGGTTGATCCGTTCGGTGAGCCCGGCCAGACCGCTGCCGGAGTCTTCGCGGTCCCCCGCAGGCACCTCCGCACGGTCGTTGGTGATCTCCACGACCAGCTCCCCTGGCGCCTGCTCGGCGCCCTCCGCCACGGTGAAGGAGATCCCGCAGCGGCGGGCGTCGCTGTGCCGGAGCACGTTCGTACCACCCTCACGCACCACCCAGGCGGCCAACGCGGCCGTGTCCGGCGGCGCGGCCAGGCCTTCCAACCCGGTGACAGTGGCCGTGGTGCCGTTGGCCGCCAGGACCGCGCTGACCGAACCCACTTCGTCCTCGAGATCGATGTCCCGGTAGCCGCGCACCACCGAGCGCACTTGGCGCAGCGTGCCGCGGGCCAGCTCGTGCACCCCGTCGATCGCCGTCCGCGCCCCCGCCGGGTCGCTCCGCACCAGCTGCCCGGCTCTTCGCGCACCGGCCTCCAGCGCGCCCAGTTTGTGTCCCAGCAGCCCCTGCATCTCTTCGGTGAACCGGAGCCGCTCCTCGCTCACGGCGAGCCGGGACCGCGCCTGTTCACCGGCGGTCGCCTCCCGGACCCCGTCCCACAGGCGGAAGTTGACGAAGCAGTAGAGGGCGAGGTTCACGCCGAAGAAGGCCGCGAACAGGAACGCCCCCAGGACGTAGACGAGTGCGGAGGTGGACTGGAGGTCGACGGGGGAGAACAGGAGGTTGAGCCAGGGCAGGACCACCAGGGCGGCGGTCACCCGCAGGGCACGTTCCCGGGGGGTCAGGAAGACCGCGATCGACCAGATGGAGGCGCAGACGAAGAAAACGTAGGGGGTGAACCACATGAGGGCGCACACCAGGACGAGCAGCCCTGCCGCCGTCCAGTAGCGGCGGGGCGCGGGGGTTCGCCGGCCGTCCATCCGGTCCCGGACCAGCAGGAACATGAGGACCGCGAGAGCCACCGAGACCGGGACGGCGGCCCAGGCCAGGAGTTCGGTGACGGGACCGGGCGGCGGGTCTTCGGGCGCGATCCGGCTGATGAGCGCCCCGAGCACGGTCCAGTACGGCACCATCAGGGCCACGAACGCCGTCGCCCACACGCAGTACCTGCGCGCCCGCCTGAGGGTGCGGGCCAGGCGCGTATTGGGCACCGGCCCCCCGGTCAGGGCGGAGACCGCGGATTCGCCGCCCCTGCCCGGGCCCTCCGTCTCCCCGGTACCGGGGCCGGTGACGGGCGGCGCCGCGGGGCCGACGGTCCCGTCCGATGCCGTGTCCGTGTGACTCACAGCATCCCCCTCCTGGCTGCCCGGCCCTGTAGACCGCCCGGCTCATTCAACGGTAAAACCCGACGGCCCCCGCCGGGCGGTTGTCCACAGGCCGGCTTTCCAACTGGTGTGCGGCACCTGCCCGGCACCGGTCACGGCCGCCGTGCACGAAGCGGCGCCGGGAGACCCCCGTCCCGGTCTCCCGGCGCCCGCGGCTCCGCTGGGCACCCACCTCACCGGGCCGACGACCGCTGACCGCCACCCATGCCCGGCGCCCGACGCCCGGCACCGGTCACGGCTGCCGGGGGTCCCAGCGGAAGTAGCGGCGGACCAGCAGCGACAGAACCGCGATCCACCCGAGCATCAAGCCGATGGAGGGCAGTGCGCTCAGCCACAGTCCCCCGAAGCCCAGCGCCTCGGCGCCCTCCACGCCGCCGAACACGTCGTGACCGGAGTAGGCGGCCTGCGCCATTTCGACGGTCGGGACGACCGGCAGCAGCTGCGCGACCTGGCGCACGCTGTCGCCCATGGCTTCCAGCGGCATGATGATGCCGCCGAGGTACAGCAGGATCAGCAGCGGCACCATCGCGGCCATCTGCGCAGCTTCGGCGTTGCGGACCAGCGGCGTGATGAGGAGGCCGATCAGCGACATGGCGACGACGCCGAGGAAGACCGAGAACACCAGCATGAGGGGATCGGCGGGCAGGAGCTGGCCGACAGCGAAGAGCGCCGCCACCACCAGGGCCGTGACGGCCAGCGAGACCACGAAGACGAACATGATCATCGCGCCGAAGATCGCCGACTGCGGGACCCCGCTGACTCTGAGCCGCTTGAGGACGAGGCTTTCGCGGCGTGCGGTGAACACGTTGGAGGCGTGCCCGATCCCCAGGATGACGCCGATGCCGCCGATGGCCCCGGCGAGGCCGAGTTCCGTGGTGGTGAAACCCTCGAACAGCTCAGGCGAGGGGCCCGCCAGCGCGGGCAGGAACATGATCAGCGGCAGCACCACGTACATCCAGGCGGTCTTGTAGCGCAGGAAGAGCGTGATCTCGGTGCGGGTCAGGCGCAGGGCCTGCCGGACCCAACTGGTGGCGGGCCGCGCGGTCCGGCCCTGCGGCCGGGTCCGGGAGGTGGTCGTGCTCATCGGGTGCTCCTGGGTCAGTCGTGTGGACGGTCTCGCGCCTCGGCCGTGCGGTCGCGAGGGGCGGGTTCTCGGGTCTGCGGTTGCGGGGGTTCTCTGCCCGGCGCCGCTGTTAGGGCGTGACCAGGTCGGAGGCGCCGTCCGCGACCTGCAGGAACACGTCCTCCAGGGAGGCGCCGCGTACCTGGAGGTGCTGCAGGGAGGAGCCCCGCTCCGCGGCCCAGGCGATGAGCGCGGCGACCGCGTGGTGGGCGCGGTCGGCGACGTCTCCCTCCCTGACCGTGTAGGTGGCCCACAGGGCCTGGTCGCGGGTCACCACCTCGAACCCGGCTCCGTCGACCTCGGGCAGGTCCGCGGTGCGCACGTCGCTGGGGAGCAGGAAGCTCACCCGGTCGCCCCAGCCCGCGAGGACGCTGGACAGGGTGCCCTCCACCCGGATCTCGCCGCGGTGCATGATCGCGAGGCGGTCGGCGAGCCGCTCGGCCTCCTCCAAGTAGTGCGTGGTGAGCAGGACGGCTACGCCGTCGTCTTTGAGGTCGCTGATGATCTTCCAGGTCGCGTGCCGCGCCTCGGGGTCCATCCCGGTGGTGGGTTCGTCGAGGTAGAGGACGTCGGGGCGGGTGATGAGCGCGAGCCCGAGGTCGAGGCGGCGCTTCTGCCCGCCGGAGAGCTGGCGGACGGGGACCTTGCGCTTGTCGGCGAGGTTGATCAGTTCGAGGATCTCGTCGACCCCTCGCGGCGCGGCGGCGAGGTCGCGGCCGAGGAGGAGCGTCTCCTCGACCCGCAGGTCCTCCATCAGCCCGCCGCCTTGGAGGACCGCGTTGGTGCGCTCACGGACCCCGGTGGGCTGGCCGAAGGGGTCCTGGCCGAACACCCGGACGGCGCCGGAGCCGGGACGGCGGAAGCCCTCCAACGTCTCGATGGTGGTGGTCTTCCCTGCCCCGTTGGTGCCGAGGAGCGCGAAGAGCTCTCCGGGGCGGATCTCGAAGGAGATGCCCTTGACGGCCTCGAAGTCGCCGTAGCTCTGCCGGAGGTCGCGGACGACCACCGACGGCCCGACGGTGTCCCCGGGGGCGTGGGTCGATTCGGCCGGTGCGGTGCTCGCTGTCGTCGTCATGCAGTACAGCGTCCCGCGAGCCGGGGGTACGGAGACAGACGCCGCTGTCACCGGCCTTGGATGGCAACTGCCCGGGGCCGGTACTGACAAATGTCATCCCGGCCCGCTGGCGGCACTCCGGCGACCGGACATGGATTCGTTCCCGGGGAGCCCGGTGTGCGTCCGCGCCCGCACGTGCCCCTACGTCACCTCACGTGCGGACGCGGTCGCGGCCGCCGCCTGGCCGGGCCCGTCCCCTCACTACTCACGTCGGGCCCGGACTTGCGACGGTTGTTTACTTTGTACATGAATTTTCTTCGAACCGAGAGGCGAATACGACATTCGAATCTGAATCGAATCCCGGGTTGGCACATTGGTCGTTTTCTTCTTAGGAAACATCGTCCTAAGGGAGATAGTTCGAAGGCCCCGAGAGACCGGGAGCAGGGGCCAAGCGACCACCCCGACCACGGGTACGATCGACCACGCCACAGGCAGTGACCAGCCCCCGGCCGACGACGCAACCGACCGCAGGCCGAGTTCCGTTTCCACACAGGCGGCGCCGCCGAGAAGGGCTTTCGTACGCGGATGGAAACGGAAACCGATTCACTGGAAAAGCGAGGGACTGACGTCGGAACGCGCCATGGCACGGTCACTCGGCCCCGGACCGAACCGATGACCGGGGCCGCCGCTCAGGGACCAGGGCGACCAACCGGGCGCCGAACGCCTCCAGAGGACCCCGGTCGAACCGGTGCAGCCACAGCCTCGACCCGGCCACCAGCAGCACGGTGATCCCGAGCCAGCCCCCGAAGATCCAGGCGTCCAGTGCGAGGCCTTCGACGCCCCGATCGTCCAAGTACCGGCTGAGTCCCATCCCCCAGCCGTAGAACAGCCACGAGGCCGCCACGTTCTGGAGGATGTAACAGGTCAGCGCGGTACGCCCCACCGCCCGCAGGGATCGGACCACCTGCCCGGTCGGGCGTACGCGCTCCAGCAGCCAGCCGGTCAGGCCGATGTAGCCGAGGATCAGCACGATGGGAAACACGTAGCGGGCCATCGGAGAGAGCAAGAAGATCTGGCTGGCCAGGATGTTGAGCGGCAGCCCCAGGCCGAACCCCCAGAGCACCATGCGGGTGCGGATACCCCGCCCGGCGGCGCTGTCGTCGAACGCCCCGGCCCGGTAGAGGCGCACGCCCAACAGGAACAGGAACACCATCATGGGGAACGCCATGACCACCTCTCCCCGGGTCAGGAAGAACCCCGTGAAGCGGTCGGCCACCTGGTCGAGGTAGGGGCCATCGAGGTAGAGGGCTTCGTACTCGTCGAGGCGGCCCTGCGCACGGTCAGGGCGCTCTCCCCGCCCCGGTTCCGTCAAGGCCCACAGCACGGCCATGGTGGACATGAGCGCCAGATGGATACCCAAGGCCGACCACATCACCACCGAGCGGACCCGTTCGGAGCGGCCCAGCAGCCAGATGACCAGGAGTGCGGTCACCGCGTAGCCCATGAGCACGTCAGCGGCGAACACCAGGACCACGTGCAGGGCGCCCTCCAGGAGGAGCAGGGCGGCGCGCCAAGGGTGCCTGCCCGGCCAGCGCCGCCCGGAGGCCCGCGCGGCCCGGAACTGGACCGCCAGACCGACCCCGAACATCAGGGCGAGCAGGGAGAAGAACGAGCCGTTCACGAACACGGTCCTGGCGTCCTCCACCCAACGGTTCCCCTCACCCGAGGAGAGGTCGAAGTAGATGATGTTCATCGCGAGCGTGCCGAGGATGGCGACGCCGCGCAGGACGTCCAAGAGCAGGAGCCGGGGCGGGGGCGTGAGTGCGGGATCGATGGGTTGCGGTACGGGCACGGCCGTCGGCCCGGGTGTGGTGTCCATGCCCGGAAGCCTGCGAGCCGGAGCTACCCACGCGCGTCTGCCAAAGGGGATATCCGGTTCCGTATGCCGTTCGGCAGACGAGGGGAAGGGGGCTGCTGGCGCACCATAGAACGTATGGAGACACGAGCAGACTTCGGCACAGTTAGTAACGCCGTGGGCCAGCGGTGGCGCAGACTACCGATCACCGCTCAGGACACCCTCCTGGCCGGGGTCTGGATGCTGGCGTTCCTGGTCATGGGGGTGAGCGGGCCTTGGGGGTGGTCGTTGGGCGCGCCTTGGACCACGCTGATGGAACTGCTGACCTGCCTACCCCTAGTGCTGCGCCGACGTTACCCGCTGAAGGTCGCGCTCGCCGTCGGCGCGCTCATGATGCTGACACTCGGGATCTCGACAGACGTCCACCCCCTAACGCTGGCGCTGGTCGCCTACGCCGGCGGTTCAGCTGCCTTCCACGGGACGCCGATGTCGGCCCTCGTTCCCCTGTCCACCGGCTGGTTCCTGCTGTTCTTCCACCTGGTGGGGCATGGTGACCTGTCCCCGGAACCAGCGGACCAGCTCGTGATGATCGCGGTGATGGGAGCACTGCCCGCGATCATCGGGTACCTGTTGCGGCTGCGCGCCGAGCGCACCGAGCAGCGGCTGCGGGCCACGCGGGCGCGGGCCCAGCAGGAACGCGCCCGGGAGCGGGCGCGGATCGCCCGGGACGTGCACGACATAGCCGGCCACCACCTGAGCGCGATCCGCCTGCTCGCCGTGGGCGGCCGGGAGTCGTTGAAGAGGCCGGACGCGGACCCCGACGCCGTGTTGGCGGGGATCGCCGACGCGTCGGGGCGGGCGGTCCGCGAGGTCCGGGAACTGCTGGACCTGCTGCGGAGCGACCGCCTCGACGAACCCGCCCCCGCGGACGTGCGCCTGGACGACATCCCCCTGCTGGTGTCCGCGCTGGACGGGAGCGGGGTCGAGGTGGACCTGGTGGTGCCGTACGGGGTGAGCAACGGGGTACCGGCCAGGGTGGAGGCGGACGCCTACCGGATCGTGCAGGAGTCGCTGGGAAACGTGCTGCGGCACTCCTCCGCACGGCACGCGGTGGTGCGGCTGGCCCGGCGCAACGGCGAGTCAGGCGTGGTTCGGCAGCTGGTGGTCACGGTGGAGGACGACGGTTCGGCACTGCCCGAGGATGACGTCCCGGAGTCCACGGGCATGGGCCTGCGGGGGATGCGGGAACGCGCCGAGGAGCTGGGCGGCTCCCTCGAGGCGGGTTTCAGGCGCGGCTCCGGCTGGCGGGTCCGGGCCTTCCTGCCGCTCGTCGGGGGACGGCAGGGTGCCGAGGATGAGGAAGCGGACCGCACCGGCCCTGGCGGCTCCGACCCGGGGGTACGGGGAGAAGTACGGGACGAAAGTGGGGACCGGACGTGATCAGGGTGCTTTTGGCGGATGACCAGCCCGTGGCGCGCGAGGGGCTGCGGATGCTCTTCGGCTCGGTGCCGGACGTGGAGGTGGTGGGTGCCGCCGCGCACGGCCGTGAGCTGCTGACGATGGCGCGGCGGCTGCGGCCGGACGTGGTGTTCACCGACATCCGGATGCCCGGAATGGACGGGGTGACGGCGATGCGCGAGCTGGCACGGCTGGACCCGTCCCCGCCGACGGTCATGCTGACCACGTTCGACATCGACGAGTACCTGTTCGGCGCACTCCAGGCCGGGGCGATCGGGTTCCTGCTGAAGGAGAGCGAGCCGGAACTCTACGTGGAGGCGGTCAGGGCGGCGTACAAGGGCCAGGGGGTGATCGACCCCCGGGTGACCCCGCGGCTGGTGAGCCGGTTCGCGGAGACGTCGCCCCGGACCCCGCCGACCCGGGCCGCCGACCTCACCGAACGGGAGCGCGAGGTGCTGCGTCTGGTGGCCATGGGCCACAGCAACGCGCGGATCGCGGAGGAGCTGAGCATCACGCCGGGGACCGCGAAGATCCACGTGACCCGGATCCTCACCAAGCTCGGCGTGGAGAGCCGGGTACAAGCCGCCGTGTACGCGTACCGGTACGGCCTCGCCACCTGGGCGGACACCTTCGAAGGAACCTGAAGCACAAGAGGGGAATCCAGAGAACCCCAAGGAATCGGTCTTCGGCCAGAACCAGAAAACACTTGCCAGATGATTCAACGGTAGTACTTTGGTCCGGGCCTCAGCCGCTCACAGTAACGACAGGACATCGGTGCCTTCCGAGAACACTGAGAACCCTGCACACTCCACCCCCGCCGAGTCCGAAGCCGCGCTCCCCACACCGAAGCTCGCCTCACGGATCGGACGCAAGGCCTTCCCCCTGTACACCTCCATGGTGGCCGCCCTGGCCGGGACCATGGTCACCGCGGGCGTACTGGGCAACACCAGAACCGAGGAACTCGCCGCGCACGCCCTGGTGACCGCTGTTCTGGGCCCCGTCGTCATGGTGCTCCAAGGGGTTCAACGCGGCTCCATGCCCTTCGTCGCGGAGAACGAGGACCATCCTGGGGTCCTCGCGGCCACCGTGCGCGACGGCACGTGGGTCGCGCTCCTCTCCGGGCTCCTGGGGGGCTTGGCCGTGCTCTCGGTCCCCCTGCTGGCCGGGGTGATCGGGGTGGCCGAGGAGACCCGGGCGGCGCTGGGCGCCTACCCCCTGCTGATGGCGGCCTACGCTGTCGTCGCTGCTCTGAGTGCGTCGGCCACCGTGCTGCTCACCTCGCTGGGCCGCAGCAAGACCGTCATGGTGCTCGGGCTGACCACCACGGCCCTGTCCGTCGTGGTGATCCCGGTGCTGGTCCTGGGTCTGGGCCCCACACCCGCCCTCGGCCTGTTCGGCGCGGGGGTGGCCACGCTCCTGGTGGGGTGTGTCGTTCTGGTGATCAAGTTCGCCACGGTCAGCAGGCTCTCCGTGCTCGGCGGGCAGAGCGTCCTTCCGCGTGCGCCCCGGTGGTCCCGGATCTGGGAGATGACCAAGGTCGGCGCCCCCACCGGCTCGACCCTGCTCGTCAAATCGGTGGCCTTGAGTGTCGTGGTGCTGGTCGTGGCGCGAGCCGGTGCCGCCGACGCGGCCGCGCACCAGCTCCTGGTGATCACCGCGAACTTCGTTTTCCTGCCCGCGTTGGCGACCGGCCAGGCCGCCATCCCCTTCATCGTCCGGGCGGTCAAGAACAGCGACGGTCTACAGGCGCGCAGGACGCTGCTGGCCGCCTACGCCGTGGCCGTTCCGGTGACCGGCCTGGTTCTGGTTGCCGTCCCGGTGTTGATCCAGCCGTTCGCGGAGCTGATGAGCCACGATCCCGCGGTGCGGTCCGTGATGGTCTCGCTGGTCCCGCTCCTACTGCTCATGGCGCTGGCGGACAATCTGCAAGTGGTGTCCGGCATGGGGTTGGTGGCGCTCAAGCGGACCACCCCGTCGATGTACACCTTCCTCGTCTGTTACGGGATCCTCGTGGCGGCGTCGCTGCCCGTATCCGCTGCGGCCGGGATCGCCGGCGTGTGGTCGGTCTACGCCCTGACCACCGCCGGCCTCGTGGTCGGTCAGGGCATGACCTTCCTGCGGGTGAGCAGGGAGATCTCGACTACTCCCTGAACAGCTCGAGGCTGCCAGCTCGTTCCGTTCGCACCGGTGCGTGCAGGCCCCGTACCGGCCGCGGCGGAACCATCCCCTCTTCCGCCACGGCCGGGGCTGCTCCACCCCTCCGGTCAGGCCTGGGTGGAGAAGCGGAGGACGGCGCCGATCCCGCCTTCGAGCTTCACCTCGGCCGCCGGGACGAGTTCGAGTCCGGCGCCCGTGGTGGCCAAGGCGCGCGGGATCGCCGCCCTCGCCGGTTCGGACCGGGGCTCGGAGACCCCCATATCGCGGAGCTCCTGCGCCGTGAGGGCGACCTGCTCGCCCAGCTCACCGATGAAGACGTCACGGTCGGCGCCGGGCAGGTCGTCGTTCCAGAGCAGCGTCTCCACCTGGCCGCGCTGGAGTGCGCGCAGCACCGTGTTCATGCCCTCCGCGGCGGTGCCGTCCGCGCGCCCGCGTCCGAGCGCGTCGACCGTCTCGCGCACGTGCTCGGCGGATCTCGCGTCGAGCTTCTCGGCCAGTTCCGCATCGAGCGGTGAGTTCTCCGAGCCCGCCGCGCGTGCACCCGACTCCAGGTCCGCGATCCGGCCCGCCAAGCGGTCGGGCAGGCTTTCGGCGAGGACCCCGCGCACCTGGATCTCCCCGGCCAGGGCGATGATCTCGGCGCGGCTTGCGTCCGCGGCCTTGGCGACCGCCTCCGCCACCAGGTCGGTGTTCTGCCCCACTTGCTCGTCCACCGCGCGCTGCATCTGGTTGTGGTGGTAGCCGCCCTCGCGGACCTTGTGTACGGGCTTGTCCTCGCCCTCGACCCGGCGGAACTCGGTGCGCCCGTCGGCGTACTCCGTGGTCACGTCGGCTCCGATGCTGTCGACCACCACGAGCACGTGGGGCACGTGCCGGTGCTCCGCCGCCATGTACGGGAGCGGATCGGGCAGGTCGCCCACGCTCACCTGGTAGTCCTGCGGCGGCCGGGCCACCGTGGAGTCGAACACGACCTTGTCCCCGGCCGCGTACACGACCTGGCCGTGCGGACCGGGTACGCCTTCGGTGCGGCCGACCACACCGTCCATGGCTGCGACGGTCTCCTCGGAAGCGCCCTTTTCCAGCAGTTCCGTACGGGCCTGGTCCCAGCGCAGCCTGATCGCGTGTTCGGCGTCCTCCGCGTCACGCGAGGCGTTGATGAACAGTGACGCCATCGGTGCGGGACGGTCGTACAGCGGCTGCAGGAAAGTCAGATCCATGTTCGGTCCTCGCTCATTCGGTTCGGGGAACCTATACGGGGTCCGTACGGTCTCTACTCCCGCCCCTGCCCACGCATACGGGCACCAATCATGGGAGCAGCCACGGAACGCGTGTGTCCTGTGGCACCCTTCCGACCGCGTCAACCAGCGGAAACACTCGCCCTGCCCGACCTCGGCACCGGGCAGGGCGAGTGCGGCACGGGGTTGATGGAGGTCCACGAACAGCCGGACCGCGGGCACCGCCAGAAGGAGGCCGGGTAGCTCCGCGAGATGGCGCAGAGCGCCCGCCGCATCCGCGCCTCCAGGTCCTCGACGGTGTTCTCCGCTATCGGATCGATATCGGCTACGCCCTGGTAGAAGGCGTAGAACCGGCGGATGCCCGGTGCCCACATCACCCACCAGAGCCGCCCGTACCGCCGGTACAGCTGTTCGGCCGCCGCGTACTGGTTCCGGTCGTCGCTGGCGTACCGGCCCACCGGCATCACCGCCCCGCCCTGCGGCCCGGTCGGCACGGGCCGTCGCCCCCGCCGGTCACAGTTCCCATCACTCCACCCTGCCCTTCGCCCCTCGGAGCTCTCCGCTGTCCTTTGGCTCCACCCTGGAACCGTCCGCCGAGAAAGGCCAGGGAAACAACGGGGCGGATGCTGAATGGTCGAATCGGTTGCGGGCGGTTGAGCGGCTGTTGCACTCTGGTTGAGTTGGTTTACCCCCGGTTGAAGTGGGTGGCTTCGTGAGCGGTCGCCGCAAGGAGAAATGGGCCCGCGTCGGACGCGAGCTCGCGCGCCTGCGCGCCCGCGCCAAAATGACACAAACGCAGGTGGGGACACTCGCCAACGTGGTCTCGGCCCAGGTCTCAGCGTGGGAGAACGGTAAGCGCGGGATGACCGAGAGCCAAGCGGCCGCGCTCGACCAGGCGCTCAACGCCAATGGTCGACTCGTACGCGTGTGGGAACGCGAAAATTCGGGCGAAAATCTCCCAGCGTGGTACGAAAGGTCGCGAGATTTTGAACGCCGGGTCTCCATGCTGCGCGAGTACCAGTGCCAGATTTTCCCAGGACTGATCCAGACCGAGGATTACGCCCGCACGGTCATCCGCGACTCACTCCCATGGACCTCCGCAGCGGAGGTAGAGAAGATGGTGATGTCGAGGATGGCGCGACAGGAGATCCTGGCGAGGGATCATCCACCTCTGGTGGGTATTGTGGTGGAGGAGTTCGTCCTGAGCCGGATTGTTGGTGACGAACGCGCCCAAATCGACCAGCTGGATCACGTGCTCAAGCTGATCGAGGAGCGCAGGATCGACTTCCAAGTCATGCCCTCGAACAGCGGACGACACCCCGGCACGGCCGGCCCGTTCTGCATCTACACCTTTCCGGACAACCCCATGCTCGCCTCCGCTGAGTACGCGGGCGGCGAGGTGGTGATGGACGACCCGAGGAAGGTGGAAAACCGCATGACGATCTTCGGACTCATACAGGCTGAGGCACTGTCCCCGAAATCCTCCGCGGAACTGATCAGGAAGGTCAGGAAGAACATTGAAGATTAGTCACGACGGGCGCCCGTGGCACACCAGCAGCTACAGCTCTGGTGAAGGGCGTTGCGTCGAGGTGGCTGAGGGATCGACCGTCCTGGTACGCGACTCCCAGAACCGAGGACTCAGGCACGTCGAATACCCCGCCCACGCCTGGGCCGCATTCCTGCAGAACATGAAGAACACTCACTAAGGCGCCTCGCCCCAGCCCTTTCATGGCCGACCGGCTCGAACCGGTCGGCCATTGCTCTTTCCGAATCCCTGCAAAATCCAACAACCCGGATATACGGGATTTTTCAGACTCGACAGAAAAAACGTCGCAACCCATTCTTCACAGCACCTGACCTGCTACGGGGCACCGCGGGTGACAAATTCTCTGACTTCCTCAACGAAAACCCCGCACCCCACCGCCGCGACCCTCTAAAGTTCTACTCGAAGAAAGGTTGACAGTGCGGCCCCGCGACACTTTGGCAAGCGCCCGGGCAGTGGCCATCAGCACACAACCTTGAAGAAAAGGACTGTCGGCGTGCGCGATTGGACCGGTGCCCTCTTCCGCCATGGCCTGAACCGGGAAACGGCCCTCTTCGCCGCCCCGGTCGGCCGGTCACGCCTGCCAACACCGCTCAACCCGCGTGTCCGCCACTACACACCCCTCCGCTACTTCCGCCGTACCGCCCCCTCAGCCACTTCCAACAGCTCCAGGGGGCGATCGCGTGACCACTTTCCCCGGTTTCTCCAACGTCCGCCGCAGCTACCCGGGCGGCCTCGCCGACCTCTCCCGCGCCCGCCGCGACCTCGCCCGGGACCTGCGCGGCTTCGACCCCGACCTGGTCGGCACCGTTCAGCTGTGCCTCAACGAGCTGCACGCCAACGCCTGCAAGTACGGCCACCCCCGCGCCCCCGTGCTCTGCCAGCTGACGCTGGCGGGCGCCCGGCAACTGTCTCTCACCGTGTTCAACCAGCCCGGCCCGGACGACAGCGAGCCGCGGATCCCCACGGAGCGCTCCGCGGACGAATGGGACTGGGCCGAGGGCCAGCGCGGGCTGCTCCTGGTGCAGAACCTCGCTGACGGCTGGGGCCACCACACCTGGCCGCGCTGGTCCGGCCTGGGGACGCTCGTCTGGGCCGACTTCCACCTGCCCGCACGCCACCTGCATCCGGTCTGACCGGTCCCGCAGCGTCCCCGAGCCGCCCTCCCCTGCGGCCCGGTTCCCTCCACACAACAGAAAGGGAACCCGCACCCAGCGCAGAGCACGAGATACCCCTCAGACTCATCCGCGACGCCCCCGCAGTGGTCGCTCGAAAATATCCGGAGGACTTGACGGCCTTGGGAACTTACGAGTGGCAGAGCGACTTCGCCCGCAAGTACGTGGGTATCGGAGAGGAGAAGGGCCGGATGGAAGAGGCCGCCCAGAGCCTCCTCCGAGTCCTCACATCGGTCGGCGCCACCGTCTCCGACAGCGCCCGCACCCGCATCGAGAACTGCACCGACCTGGACACCCTCCACCACTGGTTGGACAGGGCCGCCGCGGTCAAGGATGCCGAAGAGCTCTTCGGCTCAAGCCTCAGCAGTCACCGCGGATGGGCGGGAACGGTTGAACCGCTCCCCGCTCAGCCCGTCACCAGGGCTACCGCCGCCTCCACCGCCGCACGCTGCGGGGCCGGGTCCGCGTCCTCCGGGAGGCGGGCACACGTGAGCCACAGGCCGTCCACGAACACGAGCAGCAGCTCCGTGAGCGCGGCCGGGTCCTGAGCGGACACCAGCTCTCCCCGGTCGCGCGCGTACTCCAAAGCCTTCCCTAGGTTCTCCCTGGCCAAGGCGTCCAACTCGGCCAGCACTTCGGCGAAGGCCGGATCGACGGCCGCCTTGGCGTAGAAGGCGGCCCAGATGCGCGCCTGCGCCCGTCGGCGTTCGTCCGTGGGCAGCAGATCCAGGAGCACCTGGCGTAGCCCTTCGGCAAAGGTCAGTTGGGTCGGTCCGATAGGGAAACGGGCGAACCTTTCGAACACCTCGTCCATGGAAGTCCGCAGCGCGAAGTGCAGCAGCTCGTCCTTGGTGGCGAACTCCCGTTGCACAGCGCCCACCGAGAGCCCCGCCTCGGCGGCGACCACCCGGACGCTGACCCCCTCCAGCCCTTCGCGGGCGGCGATGCGGTGGAGCGCCTCGGCGACCTGGCCTCGGCGGCTTTCCCTGTCTACGACCTTCGGCACCCGGTCATTCTGGCACACTCCGACATGTTGATACAGTTGTATCGATACGGACGTATCAACTGGAGGTCCCATGACCGAACCCGCTCGAACCCGCCACCCCGCCCGAACCGCACTCCTTGTACTCGCCGGGCTTCTCGCCCTCCCCGGGACCGCCGCGACCCTGCTGGTCCTGCTTCCACCCGTGTCCTGGGGCGGCTGGCAGTACGCGCTGCTGGCCCTCGAGTTCTCCCTGTTCCTCACCCTCCCGGCCGCCCTCGGGCTGGTTCTCGCACTCCTCGCGGCCCGCAAACGGCGCCGCAGCGACAGCCCTGACCCAACCGGCGGCCGACCAGCGGACCACCGCCGCACGGCACCCCTCGTCCTCGCCGGAATCAACGCCGTCCTGCTCGTCGCCGCCCTCGTCCCCTCCGCGTCGCTCTGGTCCACGGCACGCGGCGAAGGCGCGCAACTCAGCCTCGGGGAGTACACAGCGGGGTTGGCCGACTCCGCCGACCGCGAACCCCGCACCCTCGAGTACACCAGCGTCGACGGCGGGCCCCTGGAGCTGGATGTCTGGGAACCGGCCCGACCGGCCGCCGGTCCCATGCCCGTCGTGGTCAACATCCACGGGGGCGCGATCGACATGCCGCAGAGCCTCCTCCCCCGCTGGGACACCTGGCTGGCCGACGGCACGGACCCCTCCGGTGCGAGCGCCGACAACCCCTCCTCGGAGGAACGCGTGGTGTTCGACGTCGACTACCGCTTCTTCCCCGACGACGACTGGGCCGCCCCCGTGCGCGACGTCCGCTGCGCGCTCGGCTGGGTACACGAAAACGCGGCCGAGTACGGCGGCGACCCGGAGCGCATCGCCGTCACAGGACAGTCCGCGGGCGCCCTGCTGGCGCTGCTCGCCACCTACACCACGGACCACGCGCCCAGCTGCGACACCGAGGTCCCCGAGGCCGCGGCGGTGATCGCCTGGTACTCGGCCACGGACGTGACCGCGGACGCCCCCGACTTCCCCTGGCGGCTGCTCCGCTCCCCGGTCAACGACGAACTCGTGGAGCTGGAGGAGCGCATGATGGGCGGTTCGGTCGACGAGGTACCCGAGGAGTACGCGGCGATGTCCCCCGTCGGCCACGTCGACGCGGACACCCCGCCGACCCTCCTGCTGACCGCCGGGCACGACCTCTTCGTCAGCCCCGACGACAACCGGCTCATGGCGGAGCACCTCGATGCGGCCGGCGTCCCGCACCACCACCTGGAACTCCCCTGGACGGAGCACATGTACGACCTCAACTGGGGCGGCTTTGCCAGCCAGGTCACCCGGCACAGCATCGACGGCTTCCTCGCCGAGCACCTCTGACCCGCCGATCCGGCTGCCCTCACCGACGAGGGCGACCCGTGGGCCCCGGACAGCACGGAGGGCGGGGTGCCTCTGGCACCCCGCCCCCTGCGCGCGGATTCCGGACTCGTCCGGTGAGCACCTCAGCCCTCAGGCATCAGCGGCCCTCAGGCGTCTGCGGTCTCCTTCTCCTCGCCGCCCTCGGCCTGGTTCTCACCCTTGACCGAACGCAGCAGCAGCTGGGAGACGTCGACGACCTCGAGCGACTCCTTGGCCTCACCGGAGGACTTCTTCTCGTTGATCGCGTCGCCGAGCATGACCTGACAGAACGGGCACGCGGTGGAGACGGTGTCCGGGTTG